>JALYNA010000180.1 GCA_030773455.1 Actinomycetota bacterium | reverse complement strand
CAGCCCCGGGAGCCCGGGAGCGGGCCTCCCGAGCCACAGAGGGGTGCCGTCGGCGAGGAGGGGCAGTCGGTCACGCCGACGCTGGGCAGGTCGAGGACCGCATCCAGGTGCAGTGCGAGACCGGCCCATCCAGGATGGTCACGCCCCGCGGCGGCGACGAGGAACACGTCACAGCGGTGCCCTCTGAGTCCCCGCTCGCCCGTGGTGAGGCCCGCACATGCCAGGGCCCTCCCTGCCGTCGGCAATCCCCTGCTCGGTGACCGGCTCAGGGCATCGGCATGCCGCCGGTGACGCCGATGCGCTCCCCCGTGATGTAGCTGGACTCCTGCGAGGCCAGGAAGAAGACGTAGGCCGAGGCCAGTTCGGCGGGTTGCCCCGCACGGCCGATGGGGGTCTCCGCGCCGAAGGACCCCACCTGCTCGGCCGGCATGGTCGCCGGGATCAACGGCGTCCAGATCGGTCCCGGCGCCACCGTGTTGACCCGGATCCCCCTGGGGGCGATCTCCTGGGAGAGGCCCTTGATGAAGTTGACCAGCGCGCCCTTGGTGGAGGCGTAGTCCAACAGGGAGGGGAGGGCTGGTAGGCCTGGATCGAGGTCGTGATGATGATGCTCGAGCCAGGCTGCATGTGCCGGACGGCGGCCTTGCACAGCCAGAACGTGGCGAAGACGTTTGTGTAGTAGGTCCGCAGCATTTGCTCGGTGCTCAGGTCCTCGATGCCGTCGATGGACATCTGGTAGGCGGCGTTGCTGACCACACGTCCAGGCCGCCGAGCTCGGAGGCGGTGCGCTCGACCAGATCAACGCAGAAGGACTCCTCCCGGACGTCGCCGGGGGCGGTGACCACCTGCCGCCCGGCGTCCCGGACCACTCCGGCGGTGACCTGGGCGTCGTCCTCCTCCTCGGGCAGGTAGGAGATGAGGACGTCGGCGCCCTCCCGGGCGTAGGCCAGAGCCACCGCGCGGCCGATGCCGGAGTCACCGCCGGTGATGAGGGCCCGCTTGCCCTCCAGCCGGCCGCTGCCCCGATAGGTCGACGCGCCGTAGTCGGGTTCGAGGCCCATGTCGGACTCCAGGCCCGGTGCTCGATCTCCTGCTCCGGCAATGCATCCGGCTAGACGTGCTGAGAGGTGGGGTCCTGCGGAGAGAACTGGTCCTGACTCATCGGGCTCCTTCGCCGGCGGGTGTGATTCCCTCCTACCCCGCGGCCGACCGGGCAGACCTCACACCCGCCACGAGGCGAGGGCGGCACCTTCCCTGCACCCGCTGTCACCGGGGCCGTCGCCGGACCGCGGTTGTCTGTCGCACATCCCGTCGACACGCCGCTCACTCCCAGGGCCACTGGGTAGAGCATGGAGATACCGCAGACGTGTTGAAGTCAGTGCGCGAACAAGTCGTCGTCGTCATGGGCGCATCGAGTGGGATCGGTCGCGCCACCGCGGCCCGGCTCGCCAAGGAGGAGGCGAAGGTCGTTGTCGCCGCTCGGGGAGCGGCCGACCTGCGGTCCCTCGTCGAGGAGATCCGGGCCGACGGGGGTGAGGCCTGTGCCGAGGTCGCGGATGTGACCGATCCCGCCCAGATGCGCCGGGTGGCCCAGCGCGCGGTGACCGAGTACGGCGGGCTGGACACGTGGGTGCACGCCGCTGCGGTCCTGCTGGTCGCCCCGTTCGAGGAAACGACACCGGAGGAGTTCCAGCGCGTCATCGACGTGAACCTCATGGGCCAGGTCCACGGCGCCATGGCCGCCCTCCCGCATCTCAAGGTGCAGGGCGGAGCGCTCATCCACATCTCGTCGATGGGAGCGAAGCGAGGCGTGCCTCTGTAGACCGCCTACTGCGCCTCCAAGCACGGCCTCGACGGGTTCGTCGAGACGCTGCGGACGGAGGTGCGACGCGAGAACCTGCCGATCAGGGTCACGAACATCATGCCCGCGACGATCAACACGCTGCTGTTCGACCAGGCCCGCACGAAGATCGGGGTCAAGCCCGTCGCGCCCCCGCCGATCTACCAGCCGGACGTGGTGGTGGACGCGGTCCTGTACGCAGCGGAGCACCCCGTCCGGGATCTGGTCGTCGGCGGATCGGCGAAGGCGCTCATCCTCGGTGAGAAGGTGGCCCCCCGCCTGATCGACGCCCTCATGGTCCGGTTCGGTTTCGAGGCCGACACCGGGGAGCCGAAGCCCGCCGACGCGCCCGACAACCTCTTCTCCCCGCTGGACGCCTACAACACCGCACGGGACGGGTTCGACGGCAGCGCCTGGCCGCGCAGCCTCTACACATCTCTCCGGCGGCAACCGCTGGTGAACCGGATTCCACTGGCGGCCGAGGCGCTCGCAGTCGCCGGGTTCGTCCTCAAGCCGTTGATCCGATGACCCGCGCGGCCCGGGCCGAGGCAGCTTTCTCGGCGAAATCGCGGACCAGGGCCGCCGCCTCACCGGCCGGCGTGCGCCAGCCCCTGGCCCGCAGGGAGGGCCAACGCGACCGTGCGCGGGACGGACCAGCGCAGCAGCCGGCCGGCGACCGGGGCCAGGGCGCTGAACCCCAGACGTGCGGACACGAGCATGGCCGCCTGATACGCCCGCTCGGGCGGGGTCAGCGGCCCGGTCGGTGCGATCGCGGCCACCGATCGTGCCCACTGCCGCCGGATCAGCTCCAGGGCGATCCGTCCGCCGAGGGACACCCCCAGCACGTGCGGCACGGTGACACCCCGCCGATCGAGTTCCTGCTCCACGGCGTCGGTCAGCGCGGCGACGTCCGCCGGAACGCGGCGGCAAGAGCCGGTGACTGCCCCTGGCCGGGCAGGTCGAGGGCAAGTACGTCGAAGCGCCGGCCGAGCTTCGGCACCACCGCCTGGAACTCGTCGAGGGGGCTGGCGAAGCCCGGTAGGAGCAGCAGGGCCGGTCCGGTGCCTTCCCGGCGCGCGTTCAGTGTCGCAAGCCCCGCCGGCCGTCCCACCCGGCACATTGAACGCGACGCCCGGCTTCTGCGTCGGCGACCGTGAAGACGGTCCGGACGTCGCAGCCCAGGTGGTGGACTCTCGTCGAAGCCCGGTCCTCACCTCTCGTCCGGGTACGGTGGCGCGCTGTCCGCCACGACCGCCCCCCGCTCACCCCGCGGCTGTTCGGGCCCGACCGTCGAGTCACGGGTTGTCTGCCGCTCCGCCTCGGCATTGATCGCCGCTCCCACGATGACGAGGAAGACGGTTGTCCAAAGCCAGAACATGCTGATCGCCACCCCCGCGAGGGACCCGTACGTCGACTGATAGCTGCCCAGGCGCTCCACGTAGGCGAACAGTCCGATCGTGGTCGCCGCCCAGAGCAGTGTCGCCATGGTCGAGCCCCCGGTGATCCACCGCCATCGTGCCTCCTTCCGGTCGGGGGCGAACCGGTACAGCACGGCGAGCACCACGGTCATGAGGACAGCGAGGGACACCCAGGCCAGGCCGGGCGCGACCGTCCGAACCAGGTGAGGAGCCCCGGCCAGCGATCTGGAGACGGCGCCGGCCGCGGCGATCACGCCACCCAGGAGCAGCGCGCCGCCGAACACGAACACGAGTGCCAGTCCGCTCCGACGCAGGAACCCTCGTGTCTCGCTCTCGTGGTAGGCGAGGGTCAGCCCGTCGATCAGGTAGGTCATGGCGGTCGTGGCCGTCCCCAGAGCCACCAGGAGGCCGGTCAGGCCGCGCCAGGTGAGCAGCTGGGTAGAGGCGGCCGTGATCGACGTGAGCTGGTCGGCCACCACGGGCTGGAGGTCGGTGGGGAGCATTTCCGCGACGCTGGAGAGCTGCTGGAGCGCCTGCTCCGGCGTATTGACGGCGCCGTAGACCGATATCGCCGTCACCAGTACCGGGGCGACCGACAGGACGGCGAAGAAGGCCACACCTGCGCTCTGCACCATGAGCCGATCGCTCAGCACGTGCACCTCGACGCGCCGGAGGATGCGGCGCCAGCCCGAGGCGGTGATCTTGCGGGGCGAATCCACGTCGATCGCCTGGAAAGCGTGTCCTCGCTGGGCTGCCCTCGTCTCACGCCCGTTCTCCCGAGCCCACATCATGGCCCATCTCACCGGCCGTCGGGAAGCGCCGCAACACCCCCACTGTCCGTTGGGGCGGGTTTCCGTTCCCTCCGAGATGTACAAGCCCTCGCGGCAGAGTGCCGCGAGGGCTTGTGTCAGGAGTGTCCGGGGGAGGGGGACGCGGTACTTCCGCACACGCCTGCGCGTCCGGGCCGGTCCGGCAGCGGTAGGGCGGCCAGTCAGCCGTAGGCATCAGCGCGGTGTGAGATGCGCACGACCTTGACGAGGACCTGGTCGTCGTAGATGGAGTAGATGACGCGGTACTGCCCTCTGCGGGCGGACCAGTAGCCCTCGAGCTCGAAGCGCAGCGGCCTTCGACGTGGTGCGGATGGGTGGCCAGCGACCCGTACAGGAAGTCGACGACGGCCACGGCCACGGCCACGGGTTCGGGCAGGTCGCGTTCGATAGCCCGCTTCGCGGCTGCCGAGAGGACGACGATGTGGGTCCGTTGGTCGCTCACCGGTGGCGGGCCGCGAGTGCGGCGCGCACCTCGGCCTGGCCGTAGACCTCGCCGTCCGCCATCTCGCTCTCGGCCTGCCTGATCTCCGACCTGGCTCGTGGGTCGGACAGGATCTCCAAGGTCTCCACGATTGACTCGTAGTCCTCGACAGCGAGGATGACGGCAACCGGGCTGCCGTTCTTCGTGATGGTGACCCGCTCGTGCGTTCCGGCGACCTCGTCGATGACCTGACTGAAGTGCGCCTTCACCGCGGCCAGGGACTGCGTCGTCATGACCTCAGTCCTGGTCAAGATGCCAACCGCGGTCAAGGAGTTCGGCAGGGGACCGCCGAGGTGCTACAGCGCCCCACTCGTGGTCGCCCTCACCGCCCCCGGCCGTCTCCCGGGCGAGCGGGCAACGGGTCGGGAATCGTGCACCCTCGCACGCGTTGACATGAGCGAGGTAATGAACACGGGACCGAAGCCGGTCGTCCGAGGACGACTCTTCTATGCCGTGGTCACCAGCCCAACCACCGGCGGCTCCGGGTCCCCGTGGGAGGCCCGCCGAGGCCGGCGGCGTCGATCCTCGGTGATCCGCAGGCTGGCTCGGCGTCCGGAGCACCAGGCCTTCTTCTCGGGACGTTTCTAGCCCCGTCCGCGGGACTGTGCGGCATGCTGCCGCGGCCACCGTGCCCGGCATTCCAGAGGAGGATTCTGTGGCTCGACCAGGCCAGCGCCAGACGGGCGCTCGCCGTACCGCTCCGCGGAACCAGCGACGGGTCCGCCACCGCGGCGACGTCGTCTCGGTGCTCACCCGAACCGTCCGTGAGGTCGAGGCGGCCGCCCAGCGCGGCCGCGTGACGCTTGCCGTTCGCACGAAGTTCCAGGCCGTCGCCCTGCTGCTGCGGGACGAGCGCGCCCGCGTCCGAGCGGAGGCGGCCGGCAGCGACAGTCATCGGGCCGAGCAGCTCAAGCGCCTGGACGGCATCGCGACCATCCTCGCGACGACCGCCGTCCGAGACGCTGGGCTGCTGGCACTGCTGGCCGAGGACGCCGTCGTCTCCGACGCGGCCCGGTGGCTCAAGCGCGACATGCTGAAGGCCGTCGGCGTCGAGCCGGCTCCGGAGGAGGTCCCGCCGACGGAGACCCCGGCTGCGTCCGCCACTCCCGAGCACCGGGTCGTGCCACAGTCGGTGATCTCCCGGCAGCTGGCCAACCCCTTCCTCGCACCCGACTTCTCCGCTGCTCCGCAGCGGACTCCCCCTCCGCGCCGCCTGGCCGGCTGGGAGCTGATCGGCCCGCTCCTCAGCTCCTTCGAGCGCGCCGGCGGCGGGGACTCGGCGTGCATGCCCCTTCCCGCGCCGTCCTCGCTGCACGCGCCGAAGGGCTTGGAGCTGATGCCGCACCAGGCACAGCTGGTCGCCGCGGCCGCCGCCGGCCACCGGACGTTCCTGCTCGCCGACGAGCCGGGTCTGGGCAAGACGGCTCAGGCGCTGTTGGCCGCGGAGACGGCGAACGCGTATCCGCTGCTCGTGGTCGTGCCGAACGTCGTCAAGACCAACTGGGCACGCGAGGCCGGCCTCTGGACGCCCCACCGCTCGGCCACCGTGATTCACGGCAACGGTGACACGATCGACGGCTTCGCCGACATCGTCGTCGTCAACTACGAGCTGCTCGACCGCCATGCGGGTTGGTTGGGCGACTTCGGCTTCCGCGGCATGGTCGTCGACGAGGCGCACTTCATCAAGAACAAGACCTCCCAGCGCTCGCAACACGTCCTGGAGCTCTCCGACCGCATCCGGTCCCGCACCGCGCGGCCCCTCCTGATGGCCCTCACCGGCACCCCACTGATCAACGACATCGAGGACTTCCGGGCCATCTGGCAGTTCCTCGGCTGGATCGATGAGACCAAGCCGCTCGGCGAGCTGATGGACGCGCTGGAGGAGACCGGCCTGACGCCCGCCGACCCCGGGTTCCACGCCGCCGCCCGCCGGTGCGTGATCGACCGCGGCATCGTCCGGCGCCGCAAGGTCGACGTGGCTGCCGACATCCCCGCCCGCCGCATCGCCGACCTCCCCGTCGAGCTGGACGGGCCGGCCGGCCGGTCGATCCGGACGGCCGAGCGGGACCTCGCCCGCCGGCTGGTGGCGCGCTACGAGAGCGCGCTCGCGGCCCGGGCGTCCGACGCGGTCGTCGAGGGCATCGACCGCGACCTCGTGCGCAAGGTGGCCGGGTGGGAACTGAAGGACGCGACCTCGACGCAGGCCGGCGAGAACGTGTTCGGCATGATGCGGCGCATCGGTCAGGCGAAGGCCGGCCTCGCCGCGGACTACGCGGCGCAGCTGGCCCGCAGCGCGGGCAAGGTGGTGTTCTTCGCCAAGCACGTGGACGTGATGGACGCCGCCGAGGGGACCTTCGCCCGGCAGGGGGTGCGTTTCTCGTCGATCCGTGGTCACCAGACGCCCGCGTCGCGGCAGAAGAACATCGACGCCTTCGTGAACGATCCCGACGTCGCCGTCGCGGTCTGCTCGCTGACCGCGGCCGGCGTGGGTCTGAACCTGCAGGTCGCCTCGAACATCGTGCTCGCCGAGCTCTCCTGGACCGACGCGGAGCAGACCCAGGCCATCGACCGCAGCCACCGCATCGGCCAGACCGAGCCGGTCACCGCCTGGCGCATCATCGCGGCGCACACCATGGACGCCCGGATCGCCGAGCTGATCGACAGCAAGGCGGGGCTCGCCGCCCGGGCGGTGGACGGGTCGGACGAGGAGGTCTCCTCGTCGGCCGACGTACAGCTCGAGGCGCTCGTTGCGTTGCTGACCGACGCGCTGTCGGCGTCGCCGCAAACACCCGCAGGCTCACCGACCGGCCACTGACCCAAGGACGTCCAACAACGACAGAGCCCTGCGGCCAGCCGACCGTGGGGCTTCGTCCGCGTGTTCGACGGACGACTCGCTACATGGGCACACGGTTCCACGGACGCCGGTGATGTGTCAGGAGTGTCCGAGGGAAGCGACACGCTACATACGCACACGCCTGAGTCCGGTGCGTGACGGAGCCCGCCGGGCTTCCGTACAGCTGACGTTCGGATGGGATCAGGCGGTGCGGTCGGCCTCGGCGGAGAGGACGGCTTTCTCGCGGCTGGTGAACGGCCCTGCCGTGCGGTC
>JALYNA010000179.1 GCA_030773455.1 Actinomycetota bacterium | reverse complement strand
GCCGGGGACGACACCGGCGGGACGTCCACCGGCCGGCCGGTCAGGCCGAACACGGCCAGGGGGAGGGCGTCGCCGGCCGGTCGCGCGGCCACCGCCAGGGCCGGGTCCAGCCCGGCGGCGGCCTCGTAGGCGACGTAGCCGAACGCCCACTGCCCTGCCTCGGTCGCCCGCTCGACCTCCGCCAGCACGGGGACGACGTCGGCCGGGGTGGCGGCGGCCAGCACGCGGGAGGTCCCCGGGAAGCGCCGCGCCCTCCCGCCGGCGACGTCGTCGAACCGGCCCCACACCCCCTCGCTCACTCCCCGCCGGGCCATGCGCGCCTCGCTCACTCCCCGCGACGCCGCTCCTGCTCGGCCAGGAAGCGCTCGAACTCCGCGCCGATCTCCTCGCCGCTGGGCACCTCGCCGACGTCGCCGAGCAGGTCGCTGCCCTCCCGGGCGGCGGTGAACTCGTCGAACTGCTGCTCCAGCGCGGCTACGACGGCGGTGTTCTCGGGGGAGCGGGCGATCTGCTCGTCGACCTCGGTGCGGTGCGCCTCGGCGGCCTCCCGCAGCTCCTCGGCGGGCAGGTGCAGCCCCGTCAGCGCCGACAGGTGCTCCAGCAGCGTCAGGGACGCCGCCGGGAAGGTGGCCTGCGCGAGGTAGTGCGGCACGTGCGCGGCCACCCCGTAGGCGTCCACGCCGGCCTCGCCCATCCGCAGCTCCAGCAGCGCCGCGACGCTGCCGGGAATCCGCATCTCGCCCCAGTAGACCGGGTAGTCGGCGATCAGGGAGCGCCGCGTCGCGTGCGCGGTGACGGTGACCGGCCGGGTGTGCGGCACGGGCATCGGGATGGCCTGCAGCGAGACCACCGACGTCCCGCCCAAACGCTCGACCAGCCAGCCGACGGCGGCGACGAAGCGCTCCCAGGCGAAGTCCGGCTCCGCGCCGTGCAGCAGCAGGAACGGCTCTCCCGCGTCGTCCTCCAGCGCGTGGAGCACGATCTCCGGCGCGGCGAAGGACTCGTAGTGGTCGCCGTTGAAGGTCACCCGCGGTCGGTGCGCGCGGTAGTCCACGAGGCTGTCGACGTCGAAGCGGGCGATCACCTCGTGCGGCAGTGCGCTGAGCAGGTGCGCGCCGGCCAGCGCCCCGGCCGACGCCGCGTCGAACTCGCCGGCGAGGTCGTGCACCAGCACCAGCCCGCGGCGTGAGCCGGGCCCGGTTCCCTCGGCCTCGCGGGCGAGGAACGGCTCGGCCTGGGGGAGCAGCTCGACGAGCTCCTCCGGTCGCAGCGCCACGGTGGTGCCTCCTATCGACTGCTGGACTGCTCGGGCGGGTCAGCCCCGGGCGTGCCGTCGGCATTCCCGGGCTTCTCCGGAGGGGGTCAGGCCCGGGGCGGAGCCGGGTCGTCCCCGCCGACCGCGGTGGCTCCGGAGTCGCCGGCAGCGGCGTGCCCGTGCCCCGGGGCCGGGGTCGTGACCCGCTCACGGACGACGGTGGCCCCGGTCTCGTCGCCGGTGACCTGCACCCGGGTGCCGTCGGCAGCGACCTCCGGCGTCCGGCCGTCGAGCTCGTCGCGGAGGTACCGGTAGACGACGGCGATGAGCGCGGCCACGGGCACGCCCAGGAAGGTGCCGAGGATGCCGTACAGGCTGCCGCCGGCGGTGACGGCGAGGATGACCACCGCCGCGTGCAGGTTGAGCCCACGCCCCTGGAGGATCGGCTGGAGCACGTTGCCCTCGAGCTGCTGCACGACCAGCACGATGACCAGCACGATCAGCGCCGTCTGCCAGCCGTTGCTAACCAGGGCGATGAGCACTGCGAAGGCGCCGGCGACGAAGGCGCCGATGATCGGGATGAACGCGCCGAAGAAGGTCAGGACGGACAGCGGCAGCACGAGCGGTACGTCGAGGATCCACAGACCCAGGCCGATGAAGAACGCGTCGATGAAGCCGACCAGGGCCTGCTGCCGGATGAACTCCGACAGGGTGGTCCACGTCTTGTAGGACAGCGCCGCCACGTGCGGGGCCACCTTGGGGCCGGTCTGGGCGGCCAGCCACGGCAGCCAGCGCGGTCCGTCCTTGATGAAGAAGAACGCGAGGACCAGGGCGAGGAGCAGGTTGAGCAGGCCGCTGCCGACCGCGGACACGCCGGTCAGCGCGTAGCCGGCGATGTTCTGCGCGTTGTTCTGCACGCTGGTGGTGACCTGGTCGACGACCTGGCCGATCTGGTCCTCGCCGAGGTTCAGCGGCGGCCCGGTGACCCACGCCTGCACGTCCTGCAGCCCGGCGGTGGCGGCATCGGCCAGCGCACCGGCCTGGTCGGAGACCTGCGGGACGATCCACGAGAACAACCCCACGATGAGCGCCAGGAAGGCCAGCAGCACCGCCAGCGCGGCCAGCGCAGGTGGGAAGTGCAACCGGCGCAGCAGCCGGGTGGGCGGCCACAGCACGGTCGCGAACAGCAGCCCCAGGATGACCGGCAGCAGGACCGGCCACAGCTTGCCGAGCACCCAGCCGACCACCACCAGGGCGGCGGAGATGAGCAGCAGGTGCGCCGAGGCGACGGCGACCGCCCGGACACCGCGCTGCAGCCGGGGTCCGCGCTCGGTGCTCGGAGCGGGGCTGGCGGTCACCGCGGCGGTGGGCACCGCGGCGAAGCCGGGCGTCCGCGCGGTCGCCGTGGGTGCGTCCCCGCCGTCGGGAGCGGACGACTCGTCCGGGCGGCCGGGCAGGCGGGACCTCATGCGGTCGATCACGACCGGCCACTACCCCGGGCGGGGCCAGGACGATCATGGCATGTCCGCCGTAACGTTGCCGGCCATGCCGAGAACCGCGACCGCCGACCGGGTCGACCGTGCCGCCCTCGAGGAGTTCCTCCGTCCGCACCACAAGGCGGTGCTGGTGACCCGGCGCAGGGAGGGCGCCGTGCAGCTGTCCCCGGTCAGCCGCGGCCTGGACCGGGAGGGCCGGGTGGTGGTGTCCACGTACCCGCAGCGGGCCAAGGTGGCCAACGCGCGCCGGGACCAGGCCGTCTCGCTGTGCGTGCTGTCCGACGACTTCGACGGCCCGTGGGTGCAGGTCGACGGCCGGGCCGAGGTGCTGGACCTGCCCGAGGCGCTCGAGCCGCTGGTCGACTACTACCGCGCGATAGCGGCGAGCACCCGGACTGGGACGAGTACCGGGCGGCGATGACCAGGCAAGGCAAGTCGCTGCTGCGGGTCACCGTCGAGCGATGGGGGCCCATCGCCACCGGCGGCTTCCCCCCGGAGGTCGTCGACAAGATCTGAGCCTTGCCGCCGAGGGAGAACGGCGTCAGGCTCGGGGGATGCCGTACGTGGTGACCGTCTCACAGCAGGGCGGCCGCGGGAGCCCGGACCGGGTCGCCGGCGTCCTGCGACGGCTCGCGGACGGCGTCCCGACGGTGCTGCCCTTCGAGCGGACGGCGGGCGAGGAGTTCCAGGGGGTGCTGGCCGACCCGGCGGTCGTCGTCGACGTCGTGCTGGGCCTGGTGCGCGAGGGCGGCTGGAACATCGGCGTCGGTGCCGGCCCGGTGCAGACGCCGCTGCCCGACAGCACCCGCGCCGGAGCCGGGCCGGCCCACCTGTACGCCCGCCGGGCGGTCCACGCGGCCCGGCAGCGAAGCGTCCGGCTGGCGGTGCGCGGCGCCGTCCCGCCCAACGCGGGCGACGCACAGGTCGTGCTCAGCGCGCTGGCCGTCGTCGTGCAGCGGCGCAGCGCCCAGGCCTGGGAGGCCATCGAGCTGGTCCGCGCCGGGCGCACCCAGGCCGCCGCCGCCGCCGCCCTCGGCGTCTCCCGGCAGGCGGTGGGCCAGCGGCTGGCGGCGGGGCTCTGGGAGCTGGAGTGCGACCTGCGGCCGACGGCCGGGCGGCTGCTCACCCGGGCGGCCGGGTGACCGCCGCCGCGCGCGGTGATCACCTGAGGGGAGAGGATGTCGGCGGCCATCCGCATCCTCCGTCTCCGGGAGACCCCGTGTCCGAGCCGACCGCACCAGGCGGGATCCGCAACGCCGACCTGCTCGGCGTCTACACGAACGACCACCTGGCCTCGGCCACCGGCGGCGTCGAGCTGGTGAGCCGGATGCTCGGCCGCTGGCGCGGCACCGCGTACGAGCCGCGGCTGGAGGAGCTGCTGGACGAGCTGCGCGGGGAGCGGGCAGCGCTGCGCAGCACCATGGAGGCCCTCGGCCTGCCGGTGCGGCAGTACAAGCAGGCCGCGGTGTGGCTGGGCGAGAAGCTGTCCCGGGGCAAGTTCAACGGGCACCTGCTGTCCCGCTCGCCGCTGTCGGACCTGGTCGAGTTCGAGTTCGTCGCCACGGCCGTGCTGGCCAAGCGGGCCGGTTTCGAGACGTTGCGGGCAGTGGGCGAGGCCGATCCCCGGATCGACGCCGCGCTGTTCGAGCGGCTCATCGCGCAGGCGGACAAGCAGCACCGCTGGCTGGCCGACGCTCGCCGCGAGGTCGCGGTGCACGTCTTCGGCGGCTCCGCCGCCCCGGCCGGCGCCGCCGCCGACACCTGAGGCCCCGCCGGGCGGCGGGGCGTGCGTGCAGGTAGAACCGGCGGCATGTGCCACGACATCGACAGCCGCCCGCCGGCTCCACCGAGGAGCCGGAACGTCGCCGAGCGCGGCACGCTGACGCTGACGTCCACCGACGGCACCCGGGTCGCCGCCGCGTACGCCGCTCCCGCCGCTCCCGCCGCTCCCGCCCAGGTCGGCGTGGTGCTGCTGCCGGACATCCGCGGTCTGCACCCGTACTACGCGGCGTTGGCCGAGCGGTTCGCGCAGGCGGGGCTGCCGGCGCTGGCCGTCGACTGGTTCGGCCGGACGGCGGAGCTGCCCGCTGCCGGCACCCGCGACCAGGACTTCGACTGGCAGACGCACATCCCGCAGGTCACGGCTGCCGGCGTGGACGCCGACGTCGCCGCGGCGGTCGGCTACCTGCGCGAGCGCACCCGCCCGGACCTGCCGGTGGTCACCGTGGGCTTGTGCTTCGGCGGCAGCCATTCGTGGCGGCTCGCCGGCAGCGACCTCGACAGCGGTCCGGACGTGGCGGCCTGCGTCGGCTTCTACGGCAAGCCCGAGCGGGCCGGGGACGCGCCGGCCGTCCGCCCGACGCTCATGGTCATCGCCGGGGCCGACGCCGCCACCCCGGTCGACGCCCAGCTGGCGCTGGCCGAGCGGCTGCGGGCCGGTGGCGCGGAGGTGCAGACCGCCGTCTACGACGGCGCCCCGCACTCCTTCTTCGACCGCGCCCACGGCGAGTGGGCGCAGGCGTGCGAGGACGTCTGGCGCCGGGTGCTCGCCCTCACCGACCGCGTGGCCGCCGGCTGATGGGGCTCATCGGGCGTGCTGCCGTCCGGCAGGTTCGGTGCGGACCGGCGCGCGCGGAGGCCGGCCAGTGTCAGGGCGAGCTGAGCGCCGCGGCGTCCCCGTCGCCATCCCGACCTCCTACGCTCGACGCCGTGAGTGAGCAGCAGAGCGGGATCGACCCGGGCGTCGTCGAACTGGCGGCGCGGGTCTTCGGCCTCGCGCGCAGCGGAGCCGCCGAGGAGCTGGCCGCCTACGTCGACGCCGGGGTGCCGGCCAACCTGACCAACGACAAGGGCGACACGCTGCTCATCCTGGCCGCCTACCACGGCCACCCGGAGACCGTCACCGCGCTGCTGGACCGTGGCGCCGACCCCGGCCGGGTGAACGACCGCGGCCAGACGGCGCTGGCCGCGGCGGTCTTCAAGCAGTCCGAGGAGACGGTCCGCGCGCTGCTCGCGGCCGGCGCCGACCCAGATGCGGGCGGCCCGACCGCGCGGGAGACGGCGGCGTTCTTCGACCTGCCGGCGATGACCGCGCTGTTGGACGGTGCGCGTTCCTGAGCCCGCCGCCCAGGCGTGCCAGGGTGGCGATCCGGGTAGCCCGGCGATCCGCGGAGGAGGGCACATGGTCGTGATCCACCCGGCACCGGCCGGCGTCGGCACCTCCGGCGCGCTCACCCGCGCCGCGGGTTGAGGCGTGCGACGGTGACCGTGCAGCGAGGGGTCCCTGGGACCGGGACCGACGTCCCGGGAGCGAACGGCGCCACCGGCGTCCCGCCGGCCGTCGCCGCGGAGGCGCAGAGCACCGCGCTGGACGCCCGGGCCGTCGACGTCGCCGCGGCGGCCACCGGCACGGACGCCGACCCCCTACCGAAGGAGGCGCTCGGGCCGCCGACCGGTGGCATGCCGCGCTGGATGGTGCTGCTGATCGGCGCCGCCACCGCGACGATCGCGATCGCCGGGGTGCGCTCGATCGCCTGGCTGGTCGGCCCGGTGCTGCTGGCCCTGATCGTGGTCATCGCGGTCACGCCGGTGCAGCGCTTCCTGCAGCGGCACGGCTGGCCGCGGTGGGCCGGCACCACCGTGCTGCTCCTGCTGGTCTTGACCGTCCTGCTGGGCTTCGTCGCCCTCCTGGTGGTGTCCATCGCGCAGTTCGCCGCGCTGCTGCCGGACTACGCCGGGGCGGCCGAGGCGCTCATCGCCTCGGTGGTCGACGACCTCAACGACCGCGGCATCGTCTCCGGCCAGCTCTCCGACCTGCTCGCCCGGTTCGACTACAGCCAGCTGGTGGGTGTGGCCACCGGCGTGCTGGCCCGGGCCACGGACGCAGCCTCGACGCTGGTCCTGCTGCTCGCGGCGCTGGTCTTCCTCGCCATCGAGTCCGGCGGGTTCGGCCGGCGGTTGGCGTCCGTCGCCGCCGATCGCCCGCACCTGCCGATCGCACTGGGCCTGTTCGCCCGCGGCACCCGCAGCTACCTGTGGGTCAGCACGGTGTTCGGCGGAATCGTGGCCATCGGGGACACCGTGGCGCTGATGATCATCGGCATCCCGCTGCCGGTGGTGTGGGGGCTGCTGTCGTTCATCACCAACTATGTGCCCAACATCGGGTTCGTCCTGGGCCTGGTGCCGCCGGCGATCCTGGCCCTGCTCGACGGCGGGTGGACGGAGTTCTGGGTCGTCGTCGCGGTCTACGCGCTGCTCAACTTCGTCGTCCAGACGCTGATCCAGCCCCGTTTCGTGGGCGACTCGGTGGGGCTGTCGATGACGGTCACCTTCGTCGCCCTGCTCTTCTGGGGCTGGGTGCTCGGCGCGCTCGGCGCGCTGCTGGCCATCCCGCTCACCCTGCTGCTCAAGGCGCTGCTCGTGGACGTCGACCCGCGGGGCCACTGGCTCGACGCGCTGCTGCGCGAGGAGCCCCGGGCCGCGCGGACCAGCCGGGGCCGCCAGCGGGCGCACGCCCGGCGCGCGGCGATCGCGTCCGTCCGCGCGCTGCACGTCCCCCGGCCGCACCGGCGCCCTCCGGAGGACTGAAATCGCAGGTCAACGCGGAATGTCGGACCTCCGGAGGACGTTGTCACCATGTCGGGCACCCAGCCCGGCGCGACGTCTGGAGGACGAGATGAAGGGCGACCGTGTCGAGGTCGTGATCGACGCCGGCGGGAGCACCCGCACCTACGAGATCGAGGCCACCCGCGCCGGGCGGCGGGTGGACGTGCGCCACGGCCGCGGGCTGGTGGAGGTCACCGAGACCACCCGGGGCGGCACCGCTGTGCGCACCGCCCGGTTCATGGCGGGCCGGGTTCTGGCCCTGGTCGAGCACCCGGCGCCCCGGCCCGCGCTGGACGACGACGCCGACGTGACGCCCCTGCGCCAGAGCGCCTGAGCCGAGCGCTCGGTGCCCGGGCAGGAGCTGGTGGTCATGGCCGGCCTGCAGGGCAGCGGGAAGTCCACCTGGGTGCGCGCGCACCTGGCCGCGACGCACGCCGTCGTGAGCAAGGACCACTGGCCCAACGCCCGCCGCCGGGAGGCCCGTCAGCGGCGGGTGGTCGCCGAGCTGCTGGGCGAGGGGCGCAGCGTCGTCGTCGACAACACCAACCCGACGCCGGAGGACCGCGGCCCCCTCATCGCGGCGGCCCGAGCGGCCGGCGTCGGCGTCCGCGCGGTCTGGCTGGACACCCCCGTGCCGGTGTGCGCCACGCGCAACGACGCGCGGGAGGGGCGGGAGCGGGTGCCGGCGGCCGGGCTGTACGGCACGGCCGCGCGGTTCGTCCCGCCCTCGACGGCGGAGGGGTTCGACCGGGTGGACGTCGTCCCTCCTGGTCGAGGCGGCGCGGGTGACCGGCACGCCGGGACGGGCCCGGGGACGCCGGTGCGGTAGACACGTCCGGCGTCCGCCCGTCCCACGCTCCCGGAGGTCCCTCGTGCTGGCCAGCATCGGTTACGCCGTCGCCTACACCGGGGTGGGCATCGTGCTGCTGACCCTCGGCTTCCTCGCCCTCGACCTGCTCACCCCCGGCCACCTCGGCCGGCACATTCACGAGGAGCGGTCGGTGAACGCCGGCATCGTCCTCGCCGCCGGGTTCCTCGCCCAGGGCCTGGTCATCTTCAGTGCGATCTGGACCAACGCGACGAGCGCGTTCGGCGAGGCGCTGCTCTACACCGTCGTCTTCGGACTGCTGGGCGTGGTGCTGCAGGCGGTGGCGTTTGTGGTGCTCGACCTGCTCACCCCGGGCAAGCTCGGCCGGCACGTGACCGAGGTGGCCTTCCACCCGGCGAGCCTGGTGCTCGCCGCCGTCCAGCTGTCCGTGGCCGGCATCGTCGTCGCCAGCATCTGGCCCTGAGCACGCGCGCCACGCCGGGGCTACCCGTGGGTAGCTCCGCCGGGCCGGTCCGTACCGTGTGCTCCAGCGCACCGCATGGCGCAGAGATGGAGAGGGACATTGATGAGCGAGTCGAACAGCACTGGCGCCCGTGTGGCGATCGTCACCGGGGCCGCGCGCGGCATCGGCGCGGCCGTCGCCAAGCGGCTGGCGCAGGACGGGTTCGCCGTGGGCGTACTCGACCTGGACGAGGCCGGGGGCAAGGAGACGGTGGCGGCGATCGAGGCCGCCGGCGGACGGGCGCTGGCCCTGGGCGCCGACGTCGCCGACGCCGAGCAGGTTGAGGCCGCGGTCACCCGCGTCGCCGCCGAGCTGGGCGCCCCGACGGTGCTCGTGAATAACGCCGGCGTGATCCGCGACAACATGCTGTTCAAGATGACCGAGTCCGACTGGGACGTCGTCATGAACGTGCACCTGCGCGGCGCCTTCCTCATGACCCGCGCGGTGCAGAAGCACATGATCGACGCCAAGTGGGGCCGGATCGTCAACCTCTCCAGCACCTCGGCGTTGGGCAACCGCGGCCAGGCCAACTACTCGACGGCCAAGGCCGGTCTGCAGGGCTTCACCAAGACCCTGGCGATCGAGCTCGGCAAGTTCGGCGTCACCGCCAACGCGATCGCGCCCGGGTTCATCCAGACGGAGATGACCAAAGCGACCGCCGACCGGATGGGTGTCGCGTTCGAGGACTTCATCGCCTACGCCGCCAAGGAGATCCCGGTCCAGCGCGTCGGCCAGCCCGAGGACATCGCCAACCTGGCCGCGTTCTTCATCAGCGAGGGTGCCGGCTTCGTGTCCGGCCAGGTGGTCTACGCCGCCGGTGGCCCCAAGGCATAGTGCCCCAGCCCACCGGCGGTGTGCGCTGAGGCGCAGTTCCTGCGCCGCGAACTGCGCCTCGGCGCACACCGTCCCACTTGACGGGCCTTCGCGCGTTCCGGACGCGCGCGGGCATGGCGGTGGGTACGCCGGTGTTGTCCTGAGCGTGACCCGAACGACCCTCCGGCTCGCCCTCATCGGTGACTCTCTCGCGTACGGCTCCGGTGCCGCCGGGCCGAGCGATGCCCTCGGCCCGCGCCTGGCCGCGGCCCTGACCGAGGCCGGCTACGACGTCGAGCTGTCCGTGCTTGCCGTACCCGGCGCGGTGTCGCGGGGCCTTTCCGCGCAGGTGCGTCGGGCCGCGCCGCTGGACGTGGACCTCGCGGTGGTGGTGGTCGGCGCCAACGACCTGGCGCGGCTGGTGCCTCCGGCGCAGGCGGCCGCGGCGCTGTCGAGCGCACTGGTCGGGCTCCGCGCGGGCGGCACCGACGTGGTCGTCGTCCCCGCGCCGGACATGTCGACGGTGCCGTGGGTGCCGCCCGCGCTGCGGCCGCTGGTGCAGGTCGCCTCCGCGCAGCTGCGGCGCGAGCAGGCCGCCGTCGCCCGCTCCGCCGGTGCGATGGTGGCCGCCGTGTCCGAGGCCGTGACCGCGGCGTTCGGCACCGACCCGGCGCTGTTCTCCGCAGACCGCTTCCATCCCTCGTCGGCCGGCTACGCGCACATCGCCCAGGCGTTGGTCCCGCACGTCGTCGCCGCCGCCCACGCCCGGCGGGACCGCGCCGCCGCCTGAGGTCCCCCGGCGATCATGGCGCCGTGACCACCCGGAGGAGCGGATCGGTGGTCACGGCGCCATGATCGCGGCCGGAGTGGCCCGTCAGGACGGGTGGTGCACCTCCTGCAGCCGGTAGACCGGGGTGGGGATCCCCTCGTAGCGGGCCTTGAGCTGCAGCGCCAGATAGAGCGAGTAGTGCCGTGACTGGTGCAGGTTGCCGCCGTGGAACCACAGCGCCTCCTGCTGGGTGGGCTTCCACATGTTGCGCTGCTCGCCCTCCCACGGCCCGGGGTCCTTGGTGGTGTCCGAGCCCAGGCCCCACACCTTGCCGACCTTGTCGGCGACCTCCTGGGAGATGAGGTCGGCCGCCCAGCCGTTCATCGACCCGTAGCCGGTGGCGTAGACGACGAGGTCGGCGGGCAGCTCGGTGCCGTCCTGGAGGACGACGGCGTCCTCGGTGAGGTGGTCGACCTGCCCGTGCGCCAGCTTCACCTCGCCGTTCGCCACCAGCTCGGCGGCGCCCACGTCGATGTAGTAGCCCGAGCCGCGGCGCAGGTACTTCATGAACAGCCCGGAGTCGTCGTCGCCCCAGTCCAGCCAGAAGCCGGCGTCCTCCATCCGGCGGTAGAAGTCGGCGTCGCGCTCCTTCATCTGCTGGTACAGCGGGATCTGGAACTCGTGCAGGATCCGGTACGGGATCGAGGCGAAGACCATGTCCGCCGTCTCGGTGGTCGTGCCGGCGGCGACCGCCTGCTCGGAGTAGAGTGGGCCGAGGCCGATGTCCATGAGGGTGTCGCTCTTGACGATGTGCGTCGAGGTGCGCTGGACCATCGTCACGTCGGCGCCGACCTCCCACAGCGCCCCGCAGATGTCGAACGCGGAATTGTTGCTCCCGACGACGACGACCTTCTTGCCCGCGTACTCGTCGGGGCCCGGGTGTGCCGAGGAGTGGTGCTGCTCGCCGCGGAAGACGTCCTGGCCGGGTAGCCGCGGGACGTTGGGCTTGCCCGACATGCCGGTGGCCAGCACCAGCTGCTTCGGCCGCAAGGTCAGCGGCCGGCCGTCGCGCTCGATCTCGACGGTCCACTCCTTCGTCGCGTCGTCGAAGGTCGCGGACCGGGCCACGGTGCTGCCCCAGTAGGGGATCTCCATGACCTTGACGTAGGACTCGAGCCAGTCGCCGATCTTGTCCTTGGGGGCGAACACCGGCCAGTTGTCCGGGAACTTGAGGTACGGCAGGTGGTCGTACCAGACGGGGTCGTGCAGGCACAGCGACTTGTAGCGGCTGCGCCACTGGTCGCCGGGACGCGGGTGCTTGTCGATGACGAGGGCGGGGACGCCGAGCTGCCGCAGCCGGGCGCCGAGCGCGATGCCGCCCTGGCCGCCGCCGATGATCAGCACGTCCGGCTGCACGGTCGTGCCGAGGTTGGCCTCCTCCTGCTCGCGGCGCTCCCGCCAGGTGAGGCGGTGCTTGTTCGCGCCGTGCTCGGCCCCCATCGGGCGGCGCTCGCGCAACGGCTCCTCGTGACCGGTGAGCTCGTACAGGGTGGTGAGGAGTGTGAACGCCCGGGTGCCCTCCTCCTGGAGGCGGAGCACGCCACGTCCCCGGCCGACGGCGGTCTGGAACTCGAGCCAGGCGGTGATGACCCCGTCGGCCTCGGTAGGCTCCTCGGTGGTGCGGAAGCCGCGCGGGTCGGTGCGGTCCAGGGTCTCGCCGAGCAGGTCGCGCACCCCCTCGGGCCCCTCGACCGTGGTGATGTTCCAGGTGAAGGCGACGAGGTCACGCCAGAAGCTCGTGGCGGCGAACATCTCCGCCGCGCGGTCGACGTCGCGCGCGGTGAGCGCGTCCTCGAACGCGGCCAGCCAGGCGGCGGTGCGATCGGCGGGGGAGCCGGCGGTGGTGGGTCGTCGTTCGACGGTCTGCGTCATGCGGTGCGCCTCCTGCGTCGTCGCGGGTGGGGTCGCGAGTGGGTCGCCGTCCAGCACACCCGCCCGGCCGCAGCGCCGGGAGCCGTTGCAGGGGGTTGCACCAACTAAGGTCGTGTCGCAGGTCACAGTCGAGGAGCTGCCCATGACGACCGCCGAGAGCGCCCTCCCGCCCGGAGCCGACCCGCGGGCGCACACGCGGCTGCTCGCGCAGGTCCGTGCCGCGGCCCTGACCGGCGGCACGCCGCCCGCTGCACCCCGGCCGGTCATCGGCGCCTCCTGGCGCCGGCTGCGCGGCAGCGGCCTGGACCCCTCCCGGACGCCGGACGTCGCGCCGCTGGACGGCGCCGAGCTGGAGCGGCGCCGGGCTCAGAGCGGGCTGGCCTCGTTGCTGCCGCTCCTGCGCGAGCGTCTGCTGCCGGTGGCCCGCGACGCCGGCCAGGTGCTGGTGGTGGCGGACGCTGGCTGCCGGGTGCTGTGGCGGGAGGGCGGCGCCGAGGTGCGCCGGCGGGCCGACCGGCTGGGCTTCGTCGAGGGCTCCGCGTGGGACGAGGACGTCGTCGGCACCAACGCCATCGGCACCAGCGTGGTGGTCCGCGCCCCGCTGCAGGTGCACGCCGCCGAGCACTACGCCGAGGGGCACCAGCCCTGGACCTGCGCCGCCGCGCCGCTGCGCGACCCGGCCACCGGCCGGGTGCTGGGGGTGGTCGACCTCTCCGGCCCGGCCGCGACCTTGCACCCCAGCACCATCGCGCTGGTCGACGCCGTCGCCCTGCTCGCCGGGCAGGAGCTCCTGCTCGCCCACATGCGGCACGTCGAGCGGCTGCGCACGCTGGCCGCGCCGATGCTGGCCCGGCTGACCGGCCCGGCGCTGGTCGTGGGTGTTGACGGCTGCACCGCAGCGGCGACCGGCCTGGCCGCGCCCGACCGCGTCGCGCTGCCCGAGGAGGTCCGCCCGGGAGCGGTGTGGGTGCCGGCGCTGGGCCGGTGCACCGTCGAGCCGCTGCCCGGGGGCTGGCTGCTGCGCCCGCACGGCCGGGAGGACGGCGACCGGCCCGCGGGGCTCGTGCTGGACCTCGCCGGGCCGCGCCCGCAGGTGCAGGTGACCGGGGCCAGCGGCAGCTGGACGGCCGGGCTGAGCCTGCGGCACGCCGAGATCCTGCTGGCCCTCACCCGGCACCCAGCCGGGCGCTCGGCTGCCGCGCTCGCCGCCGACCTCTTCGGCGATCCGACCCGCACGGTCACCGTGCGCGCCGAGGTGTCGCGGCTGCGCCGCACCCTGGGCTCGGTGCTGCTCACCCAGCCCTACCGGATCGACGAGGACGTCGCCGTCGAGGTCCGGCTGCCCACACCGGCCGCCCGACTGCTCCCGGCGTCCACCGCACCGGTGGTGGAGCGCCTGAGACGATCGCCGGCCTGCGACGTGGCTCCGCCCGCGTGACCCGGACGGAGCCACCCCGCTGGGCTCACTCGGTCGGCGGCTCGTCCCTGCCCGCCGCCTCGGCCTCGTCGGCCTCCTCCTTGGTCTTGTGCACCGCGCCGTCGGCGTGCTCCGGCGGGCCGTAGACGGTGTACAGGACCAGCGGGTTCGGGCCGGTGTTGACGAAGTTGTGCTTCGTGCCGGCCGGGACGACGACCAGGTCGCCCTGCGCCACCTTCCTCTTGGAGCCGGCGATCCGCGCCTCGCCGGTGCCGCTGACGAAGGTGAGGATCTGGTCGATGTCCTCGTGCACCTCCTCGCCGATCTCGCCGCCCGGCGGGACGGTCATGATGACCAGCTGGGTGTTCGTGCCGGTCCACAGCACGCGGCGGAAGTCGGCGGACCTCTCCGCCTCGGTCGCGATGGTGTAGTGGATGACGGACGCCATCGATGGCTCCTTCGCTCGGTCGGACACGGATCCGTGCGGCCGTGGCCCGGTCGGGCCCGGCGGACGCCGTCCCTCCTGCCCTCCGCCCGCGTCCGTCATTCCTGCGGTCCCCCCCGGCGACCGGCCGGGTCAGCAGGGGACCCGGTGGCGGCACCCCGGGGCGGTGACCGATCTCACCGGCGGACCGGGAAGCGCTGAGGCGGCCGCGGCGTCGTCCTCTGGGTGACGCCGCCGAATGCCTCTCGCCCCTCGGCCCGCGCCTACGCGGTTTGGGCGGTGGCGCTGGCCGCCTACACCGTCGCGGTCTTCCACCGCGCCTCCCTCGGCGTCGCCGGGGTGGAGGCCCAGGAGCGCTTCTCCGCCGGCGCCTTGGCGGTCTCGCTGTTCCTCGTGCTGCAGCTGGTCGTCTACGCCGGCATGCAGGTGCCGGTGGGTGTGGCGCTGGACCGCTTCGGCTCCCGGCGGCTGGTGCTGGCCGGCGCGCTCACCATGGCCGCCGGGCAGGCGACGCTGGCGCTGGCCAGTGACGTGCCGACGGCGGTCGCCGCGCGGGTGCTCGTCGGCGCGGGCCATGCGATGACCTTCGTCAGCGTGCTGCGGGTGGTCGGCTTCTGGTTCCCCGGCCGCACGGTCCCGCTGATCACCCAGCTCACCGGCATCCTCGGCCAGTTCGGGCAGATCGCCGCGGCCTACCCGCTGGTCGCGCTGCTGGGCCGGACGTCGTGGGAGGCCACCTTCCTCGGCGCGGCCGCGGTGAGCGTGCTGGTCGCCGTCCTGGTGCTCGTCGCGCTGCGCGACGCGCCGCCGGGCACCGTGCTGGCCCCGCCGGCGGGGCTGGCGGAGGTGCGGCGCAGCCTGGCGCTGACCTGGCGGGAGCCGGGGACCCGCATCGGCCTGTACAGCCACCTGGTCACCCAGTTCTCCGGGACCGTCTTCGCCCTGCTGTGGGGCTATCCCTTCCTGGTGCTCGGCCAGGGGCTGAGCCCGGCGACGGCCGCGGGCCTGCTCACCTTGCTGGTGGTGGTCGGCATCGGAGTCGGCCCGCTGCTGGGCCGGCTGTGCGGTCGCTGGCCGCTGCGCCGCTCGGACCTGGTGTTCACGATCCTCGCCGCGACGGCCGTGATGTGGACCGTCGTGCTGCTGTGGCCCGGGCGGGCGCCGCTGCCGCTGCTGGTGCTGCTGGTCGTCGTCCTGGGCACCAACGGCCCCGGCTCGATGATCGGCTTCGACTACGCCCGCACCTGGAACCCCGCCGAGCGGCAGGGCAGCGCCAGCGGCGTGGTGAACGTCGGCGGCTTCGTCGCCTCGCTGCTCACCGTCCTGGCCGTGGGTGCGGTGCTCGACCTGCTCACGCCGGGCGGCTCGACGGACTACTCGCTGGACGCCTTCCGCGCCGCCTTCGCCGTCCAGTACGTCTTCTGGGCGGTCGGCCTGGTCGGCGTGGTGCGCCACCGGCGGGAGCTGCGGGCGCGGATGGCCCGCGACGGCGTCGTCCTGGCGCCGCTGGTGGTCGCCGTGGGCGCCCGGCTGCGCGGGCGCTCGGCCTACCGCTGAGCGCTACGGTCGGGCGGTAACCAGCGGGAGGTGCGCGTGGACGTCGTCGTCGGACTGGACTCCGGGACGACGGCGACCAAGGCGGTCACCGCGGGTGCCGACGCCCGCGTCCGCGACCTGGTGAGCGTGGGCTACCCGCTGCTGGTGCCCGGTCCCGGCCGCGCCGAGCTCGACGCCACCCGTCTGCAGCAGGCCGCCGTGCAGGCGCTCGCGGCGGTGGCCGGCCTCGCCCGCGACCGCGGCGACCGCGTCGTCGGGATCGCGCTGTCCGCCGCCGTGCACGGG
>JALYNA010000178.1 GCA_030773455.1 Actinomycetota bacterium | reverse complement strand
GGGTGTTCTCGTCCATGAACGTGAAGCTGAAGGCGCCGCGCAGCTGCGGCAGCACCTCCATCGCGGCGGCCTCGACCGAGAGGTCCGGCCGGGCGGCGATCAGCGCGGTCACCAGGTCGGAGTCGGTGGTGGAGGTGAAGGCGCCCGGCACTCCGGCATCGGCGGCGCGGCTGGCCAGCTCGGCGGTGTTGACCAGGTTCCCGTTGTGGCACAGCGCCAACCCGGTCCCGGCGTCCGTCGTCCGGAAGGTCGGCTGGGCGTTCTCCCAGGTGGAGGCGCCGGTCGTGGAGTACCGCGTGTGCCCGACGGCGAGGTGGCCGCGCAGGCTGCCCAGGGTGGGCTCGTCGAAGACCTGGCTGACCAGCCCGAGGTCCTTGTAGACCACCACCGAGGCGCCGTCGGACACGGCGATGCCCGCCGCCTCCTGGCCGCGGTGCTGCAGGGCGTAGAGACCGAAGTAGGCCAGCTTGGCGACCTCCTCCCCCGGCGCCCAGACACCGAAGACGCCACAGGCGTCCTGAGGTCCGGGGGACTGGGGGTCGAGGTCGTGCGTCAGCCGTCCATCACCGCGGGGCACCGTTCGAGACTACCGGCGCCGGCCGGCCGGCTCCGGCCGGACAGAGTGTCCCTCACCACCTCTCCCGGCCGGAGCCGCTGGTCAACGACTCAGTGCACGTTCCGCATCTCCACGGTGACCGTGGTGTCGTCGCCGTGGCCGGTCCGCACGACGGTGTCGCCGTGCAGGGTGAGCAGCCGCGACCGGATCGAGTTCAGGATCGTCGGCTTGTCGCTGTAGGAGCGGCCGGTCGCCCCCGGGCCGCCGCAGAACAGCGTGTCCCCGGTGAAGACCGTGGCCAGGTCCGGGGCGTGCAGACAGGTGCTGCCCGGCGAGTGGCCGGGGGTGTGCAGCGCGGTCAGCGTCGTCCCCGCGACCGTGAACCGGGTGCCCTCTCCCAGGTCGTGATCGGGGGCGTCCGGGTGGACCACGTCCCACAGCATCCGATCCGCGGGGTGGAACCAGATCGGCGCCCCGGTCGCCTCACGCAGCGCGACCGCGGCGGTGATGTGGTCGTTGTGCCCGTGGGTCAGCACGATGGCGGTGACCCGGCGGCCACCGACCGCGTCGAGGATGGGGGCGACGTCGTGCGGGGCGTCGATGACGAGCACCTCGTCCTCGTCGCCGACCAGCCACACGTTGTTGTCGACGTCGAAGTGCTGCCCGTCGAGGCTGAAGACGCCGGAGACGACGGCCTTGTCGATGCGGGGCGTCACTTCGCGAACACCACCACGGAGCGGAGCACCTCGCCGGAGTGCATCTTCTCGAACGCGCTCTCCACGTCCTCGATGCCGATCGTCTCGCTGACGAAGTCCTCCAACGGGAAGCGGCCCTGCCGGTAGAGGTCGACCAGCATTGGGAAGTCGCGGCTGGGCAGACAGTCGCCGTACCACGAGGACTTGATCGCCCCGCCGCGGCCGAAGATCTCGATCAGCGGCAGGGTGATCGTCATGTCCGGTGTCGGGACGCCGACCAGCACGACCCGGCCGGCCAGGTCGCGGGCGTAGAAGGCCTGCTCGAACACCGCCGGGTGACCGACGGCGTCGATCGCGACGTCCACCCCGAAGCCGTTCGTGTACCCCTTGATCGCCTCGACCGCGTCGGTGGTCTTCGAGTTGACCGTGTGAGTGGCGCCGAACTGGCGGGCCCACTCCAGCTTCCGGTCGTCGATGTCGACGGCGACGATCGTGCTCGCCCCGGCCAGCTTCGCGCCGGCGATCGCGGCGTCACCGACGCCGCCGCAGCCGAACACCGCCACGCTCTCGCCGCGCTTCACCGCGCCGGTGTTGATCGCCGCGCCGACGCCGGCCATCACGCCGCAGCCGAGCAGGCCGGCGGCGGTGGCCGGGGCGGCCGGGTCGACCTTGGTGCACTGGCCGGAGTGGACCAGCGTCTTCTCCACGAAGGCCCCGATGCCCAGCGCCGGGGACAGCGCGGTGCCGTCGGTCAGCGTCATCTTCTGCGCGGCGTTTTGGGTGTTGAAGCAGTACTGAAGCTCGCCCTTGGCACAGGCGCGGCACTGGCCGCACACCGCACGCCAGTTCAGGACGACGTAGTCGCCGACGGCGACGTTGGTGACGCCCTCGCCGACCGCGGAGACGACCCCGGCCGCCTCGTGGCCGAGGAGGAAGGGGTAGTCGTCGTTGATGTTGCCCTCGCGGTAGTGCAGGTCGGTGGCGCACACCCCGCACGCCTGGACGTCGACGACCGCCTCACCCGGACCGGGATCCGGGACGATCACCGTCTCCACCGTGACCGGAGCTCCCTTGCTGCGGGCGACGACGCCCTTCACCTCGTAGGCCATGCGCGGAGCCTATGCCCGTCCGGCCCGGTCCATGGCACACAACCGAATTCTCGCCTTCGCAACGATCTGGTCGCGCCTCGTGTTGCGTCGCTCCCCGGTTTTGGGGTATCCACCGCCGGGACGTACCCTTCCCGCGGGTCCGTGACCTGTGGCACAGGCCTGTCCGCCGGGGGGATCCCCCGATCGTCGTCACCGGAGGTCCGTCCGTGGCAGTACCGAGTTTCCTGGCCCGAGATCGCATCGTGGCCCGTCCTGGCTTCAACCGCTGGTTGATCCCCCCGGCAGCGCTCGCCGTGCACCTGTGCATCGGCCAGGCGTATGCAACAAGCGTCTACAAGGCCGCCCTCGTCAAGCACTTCGACACGAGCCTGACCGCGATCGGCATCATCTTCTCGATCGCGATCGTCATGCTCGGCCTCTCGGCGGCCCTCTTCGGGACCTGGGTCGACCGCAACGGCCCCCGGGCGGCGATGTTCACCTCGGCCGTCTTCTGGGTCGCCGGCTTCCTGGTCGGCGGCGTCGGCATCGAGACCGGCCAGCTGTGGCTGCTGTACCTGGGCTACGGCGTCCTCGGCGGCATCGGCCTGGGCATCGGCTACATCTCGCCGGTCTCCTCCCTGATCAAGTGGTTCCCGGACCGGCCGGGCCTGGCCACCGGCATGGCCATCATGGGCTTCGGCGGCGGTGCGCTGATCGCCTCGCCGCTGTCCCGTCAGCTGATGAACTGGTACGACCCCGCGTACGACCCGGCCGTCGCCGGCACCGTGCCCAACGGTGAGGCCGTCGCGGCGCTCTTCTTCACCCTGGCCGCGGTCTACCTGGTCTTCATGATGTTCGGCGCCTTCATCGTGCGGGTGCCGGCCAACGACTGGCGACCCGCGGGCTTCGACCCGGCGTCGGTCAAGAAGAAGGCCCTGGTCACGACAGAGAACGTCTCGGCCAACAACGCCATCAAGACGCCGCAGTTCTGGCTGCTGTGGACGGTGCTCTTCTGCAACGTCACCGCGGGCATCGGCATTCTCGAGCAGGCCGCGCCGATGATCCAGGACTTCTTCCGGACGGGCGCGACCTCCACGGTGGCCGCCGCCACGGCCGCCGGATTCGTCGGCCTGCTGTCGCTGTTCAACATGGCGGGTCGGTTCGTGTGGTCCTCGACCTCGGACTACATCGGCCGCAAGCCGATCTACATGGTCTACCTGGGCGTCGGCATCGTCCTGTACGTCATCCTGGCCACCCTCGGCAGCACGGCGACCTGGATCTTCGTTCTGACCGCGGCCATCATCATCAGCTTCTACGGCGGTGGGTTCGCCACGGTCCCGGCGTACCTGCGTGACCTCTTCGGCACCTACCAGGTCGGCGCCATCCACGGTCGGCTGCTGACCGCGTGGGCGGCCGCCGGTGTGGCCGGCCCGCTGATCATCAACGGCATCCTGGACACCCAGGGCACGCCCGGTCAGCTGGTCGCGGCGAACTACCGCCCGGCGCTGTTCATCATGGTCGGCCTGCTGGCCGTCGGGTTCATCGCCAACCTGCTGATCAAGCCGGTGGCCGAGAAGTGGTGGGAGCCGAAGGCGACCACTCCGGCAACCGCCCGTGCCAACCCGGAGAGGAGCGCCGCCCGATGAGCCACACTGGCACCGACAACCAGCGGCCCACGCACACCCCGGCGGGCCTCGTCGCCTTCGCCTGGACCCTGGTGGGCGTCCCGCTCGCCTACGGGCTCTACAACACGGTCAAGACCGCGAGCGCCCTGTTCGGCGGCTGAGGCCCCGCACCGCCCGACACCGCGCCCCGGTCGCTCTCGTAGCGGCCAGGGCGCGGTGCTGTGTCACGGTCGCCCTACCGGTCGGCACCGCGGCCAGGTGCCGTCCCCCGGCTGCGCTGAGC
>JALYNA010000177.1 GCA_030773455.1 Actinomycetota bacterium | reverse complement strand
GGCATGCGCACGCTGGCCGGCGCCCAGGACTTCGCCGCGATGCGCTCCTACCTCTCGACAGCGGCCAAGCACGGCCGCCGCCCCTTCGACGCCCTCACCGAACTCACCAGCGGAAACGTCTGGATCCCCGCGACCACCTGAACAGTCACTCCTGCTGCGGCCGGCGAACCACCCCGAGTTCACCGGCGAGTGGCGCTCGTACCTGGCCATGGGGTTGATCGGCAGCATCGCCGTCATCGAGGGGCTGCGGCTGGTCAACGTGTTCACCCTGGCGGTCGCGACGCTGAACGCCCGCGACCCGATCCCGCTGACCCCGCTCACCGATCAGCGCATCGCGTTCATCACCACGATCGTGCCGAACAAGGAGCCGATCGAGATGGTGCGCCGCACGTTGGAGGCCGCCGTCGCCGTCCGGTACGAGGGCACGCTGGACGTCTGGCTGCTCGACGAGGGCGACGACCCGGCCGTGCGCGCGATGTGCGCGGAGCTCGGCGTCCGGCACTTCACCCGGCTCGGCGTCGCCGAGTGGAACCAGCCGACCGGCCGCAACAAGGCCCGGACCAAGCACGGCAACTACAACGCCTGGCTGGACGCGCACGGCGACGACTACGACTTCTGGGTGTCGGTGGACACCGACCACGTGCCGCTGCGCAACATGGTGGAGCGGCTCATGGGCTACTTCCACGACTCGGACGTCGCCTTCGTGGTGGGCCCGCAGGTGTACGGCAACTACGACAACTTCATCACCCGGGCCGCGGAGTCCCAGCAGTACCTGTTCCACAGCGTCCTGCAGCGGGCGGCGAACCGGTTCAGCACGGCGATGTTCGTCGGCACCAACAACGCGGTGCGGCTCTCGGCGCTGAAGGCCATCGGCGGCCTGCAGGACTCCATCACCGAGGACGCCGCGACGAGCATCGTCTGGCACGCCAGCACCAACCCCGCGACGGATCGGCCGTGGGGGTCGGTCTACACCCCCGACGTCCTGGCGGTCGGCGAGGGGCCGAGCACCTGGCGGGACTACTTCACCCAGCAGGGCGCTGGGCGCGGGGGACCGACGAGGTCGTCCTGCGCCGGTTCTGGCGGCTGGCGCCGCGGCTGTCGTTCGCGCGACGGGCGCACTACGCGCTGCTGATGTCCTACTACCCGGCGACCGCGAGCAGCTGGGTCCTCGGCACCGCGAACCTGGTCGCCTACCTGCTGACCGGCGTGGTCGGCCTGCTGGTCCACGCCCAGCTGTGGCTGATGCTCTACGTCAACGCCGCGGTGCTGCAGGTCGCCGTCTACTTCTGGAACCGCAAGCACAACGTCAGCCCGCACGAGGAGGAGGGCTCCTCGGGCATCAGCGGGATGGCGATCTCGGTGATGTCGACGCCGCTGTACGTCAGCGCGCTGTGGGCCGCCCTCCGCAACCGCAGCACCGGCTTCGCCGTCACCCGCAAGGGCGCGGTCAGCGGCAGCAGCCTGGCCGCCTTCGCCCGGCACCTGGCCTGGGCCGCCGTGCTGCTCGTCGCGCTGGCGGCGTCGCAGCTGCTGGGCCACACGCACGCGGCGATCCGCGTGTGGGCGGCGCTGAGCATCGTGATGTGCCTGCTGCCGGTGGCGATCTGGGCCGCGGCCTGCGCCCCGCGTCCCGCCGTGACCCGGTGCCGACGCCGTCCCTGCCCGTCCCGCCCGCTCCGGCCATCGTTCGGACGGTCGCCCCCCGCACGCCGGCCGTCACGTTCGTGGGCAACCGCGTGGTCGACGTCCCCCAGACCCAGGAGATCTCCCCCCGATGAACCGCCCCAAGCCCCGGCGCGCCCGCCGGTTGCGCAACGCCGCCCTGGTCACCGCCACGGTGGCCGGGGTGGTCGCCGCCAACGGGCACGTGGTGGCGTCCGCCGTCGACGACGCCTACACCGACTTCGAGCGCAGCCGCCCCGACTACCAGGCCCGGTACGGCGCCTGGGAGACCGTCGAGCTGTCCGAGCAGTACCGCGCCCGCGCCGTGTACGCCGCGCTGCTGCACACCGGCAAGGTGCTGCTCGTCGCCGGGTCCGGCAACGACGCGAAGGACTTCGAGGCCGGCAGCTTCCAGACCGTCGTCTGGAACCCGGCCACCGGGGACACCAAGGAGGTCCCGACGCCGGAGGACCTCTTCTGCTCCGGGCACGCCTACCTGCCGAACGGGAACCTGCTCATCGCCGGGGGCACGCGGAAGTACGAGGTGCTCGCCGACGACGTCACGACGGCCGCCGGCGTCCTCACCGTGAAGAACGAGCGCCTCGACGGGCCGGTCACCCTGCCCGCGGGCACCCGGTTCACCACGCGCGGCAACACGTACCTGTCCACCGAGGACGTCACGGTGCCGCCCGCCCACACCATGGCCGACGGCATTCACATGGCCGGCCAGCAGGAGGTGTGGATCGAGGCCGAGGCGGAGAGTGAGCAGTACGTCGTCACCGGCGGCCAGCAGTTCCAGGTCGAGGACCTGGGCCCCGACGAGCGCTCCACCCTCTACGGCCAGGGGGACACCATCACCCTGGACAAGCAGAACTACCGCGGGCTCGACGCCTCCTACGAGTTCGACGTCGCCACCGAGAGCTACCGGAAGACCGATCGGCTGACCGAGTTCCGCTGGTACCCCACGCTGATCGGCCTGCAGGACGGCGGCGTGCTCGCCGTGTCCGGCCTGGACGAGTACGGCCAGGTCGTCGACGGCGACAACGAGGTCTACGACCGGGCCACCCGCACCTGGGAGAACCGGCCCGAGCTGGAGCGCTTCTTCCCGACCTACCCGGCTCTGTTCCGCCTGGCCGACGGCCACCGGGTGTTCTACAGCGGCTCCAACACCGGCTACGGCCCGGCCGAGGAGGGGCGCCAGCCCGGCATCTGGGACCTCGACGACAACAGCTGGCAGGACGTCGAGGGCATCCGGGAACCGCGCTTCAACGAGACCAGCACCTCGTTCCTGCTCGCGCCCGCGCAGGACCAGCGGGTGGGGATCGTCGGCGGCGGCGGGGTCGGGGACAGCGAGGAGT
>JALYNA010000176.1 GCA_030773455.1 Actinomycetota bacterium | reverse complement strand
CCCGCCGACGGGGCCCGTTGGCAGCTGTGGGGACAGCTCGCAGCTGGTGTCACACGGCGCTGTGTGCGGCGGGACGGCCCCCCTGCAGGGTCCCGCCGCGAGCCTGCGAGCGGGTGGGGCAGGGGGGTCCTCTTTCAGCCCGCGCGGCGGCGCAGGCGGCGGCGCTCCCGCTCGGAGAGCCCGCCCCAGATGCCGAAGCGCTCGTCGTTGGCCAGCGCGTACTCGAGGCACTCGGCCTTGACCTCGCAGCCGGTGCAGATCTTCTTGGCCTCGCGGGTGGAGCCGCCCTTCTCCGGGAAGAACGCCTCGGGGTCGGTCTCGGCGCAGAGGGCGCGCTCCTGCCAGGACTGGAGCTCCGCCTCCAGCCCCATGCTCCACAGGCCGGCGAAGCCCTGCTCCCGGTCCCCCGGGCCGCGGTCGGCGTTCCGCTCCGACGCGTTCATGTAGTCGCTCAACCACGAGACCTCTGCCATGACGTTGCGTCCCCTCTCGCTGCCGTCCCGATGTGCGCTCCGCGGGAGGTTCCCGGGCCGCTCGCCACTCGTTGACACCGCGGGGAATTACACGCGTGTCGTTGGAGGGGCGTCAACTCCGCCCGGTGTAAGCGGGTCGTCACACAAGCCCCAGCTGTCACAGGGTGTTCGTCACTTCTCGTCCCAGCCCTCGACACGCCCGGCGAACAGTCGACAACTGCCCATCGGGCACGATGACTTTCGTGCACATCGTCGTCCTCGCCGGAGGTGTCGGCGGGGCCCGGTTCCTGGCCGGTCTCCGCGCGGCCGCGCCCGGCGCGCGGCTGACCGCCGTGGTCAACACCGGAGACGACGTGACGATGCACGGGCTGCGGATCTGCCCGGACCTGGACACCGTGATGTACACCCTCGGCGGCGGCATCGACCCCGACCGCGGGTGGGGCCGGGCCGGCGAGACCTGGACGGTCAAGGAGGAGCTGGCCGCCTACGGGGCCGAGCCGACCTGGTTCGGCCTGGGCGACCGCGACCTGGCCACGCACCTGGTGCGCACCCGGATGCTCGACGCCGGCTACCCGCTGTCCCAGGTGACCGCGGCGCTGGCCGACCGCTGGCAGCCGGGCGTGGAGCTGCTGCCGATGAGCGACCAGCGGGTGGAGACCCACGTCGTGGTGGCCGACCCGGACAGCGGGCGGCAGCAGGCGATCCACTTCCAGGAGTGGTGGGTGCGGCACCGCGCCGAGCCCGAGGCGCGGGCCTTCGTCCAGGTCGGGGTGGACGCCGCCCGGCCCGCTCCCGGGGTGGCCGAGGCGTTCGCCGCCGCCGACGCGGTGCTGCTGGCGCCGTCCAACCCGGTGGTGTCGGTGGGCACGATCCTCGGCGTGCCCGGTCTGCGGCAGGCGCTGCTGGCGACGCCGGGCCGGGTCGTGGGGGTCTCCCCCGTCGTCGCGGGCAGCGTGGTGCGCGGGATGGCCGACCGCTGCCTGCCGGTCCTCGGCGTGGAGGTCAGCGCGGAGGGGGTGGGACGGCACTACGGCGCCCGGTCCGCGGGCGGGCTGCTCGACGCCTGGCTGGTGCACACCGGCGACCGTGCCTCCGTCCCCGGCGTCGACGTCCGCGCCGTTCCGCTGCTGATGTCCTCTCCCGAGGCGACCGCCGCCCTGGCACGGGCGGCGCTCGACGCGGCCGGTGCCTGAGAAAGGACCCCGTCCTCCCCACCCCTCGGGGAAGGACCCTTTCCCCGAGCCCTTCGCAGGCTCAGGGCACGCCAGGAGAGCGCCGACGCCCGGAGGGGGGCCAGCCTCCACAGTCCCGGGTGGGATCTCGCTCCACCCGGTCCTCGGGCTGCCGGAGTTCGGCCCCCGCGACGACCTCGCCGCGGCGGTGGCCGCCGGCGCCCCCTGGCTGTCCGACGGCGACGTCGTCGTCGTCACCTCCAAGGTGGTGTCCAAGGTCGAGGGCCGTCTGGTGACCGTCGCGCCCGGCGAGGACCGGGAGGCCGCGCGCCAGCGGGCGATCGACGCGCAGACCGTGCGCGTGGTGGCCCGGCGCGGCCCGCTGAGGATCGTCGAGACACCGCAGGGCTGGGTGGTCGCCGGGGCGGGGATCGACGCCTCCAACGTGGCCGGCGACGCGCTCGTGCTACTCCCGGAGGACGCCGACGCCTCGGCCCGGAGACTGCGGTCGCGGCTGCGCGAGCTGCTCGGCGTGACCGTCGCCGTCATCGTCAGCGACACCTTCGGCCGCACCTGGCGGGAGGGGCTGACCGACGTCGCCGTCGGTTCTGCGGGGATCCCCGCGCTGGCCGACCTCCGCGGCGCCGTCGACGCCCACGGGAACCGGCTGGAGACCACGCAGGTCGCCCTCGTCGACGAGCTGGCCGCCGCCGCCGACCTGGTGAAGGGCAAGCTGGCGGGCGTCCCGGTCGCCGTCGTCCGGGGGCTGGCCGTCGACCCGCCGGCCGAGGACGCCGGCACCCGGCCGCTGGTCCGCCTCGGCCCCGGTGACCTGTTCCCCTACGGCAGCCGCGACGTGGTGGGGACGCGGGTGCCCGGCACCGACCTGGTCCCCCGCCCCGGCGAGCTGGAGGCCGTCGCCGCGGCGTTCCGCGTTGCGGCGGCCGCGCTGCCGGAGTTCCCGGTGGTGCTGCGCTACGGCGGCGAGGGCGACGGCGTGGTCGACGTGCACCTGCCGGAGCGCGCCACCACGACCGCCGCGCTCAACCTGGGGGCGCTGGTCGGCGCGGTCGTCGTGCAGTTGCACGCCGAGGGCTGGACGACCCGCTGGGAGCCGGTGGGCACCCCAGGCGGCACCTCCCTCGTCGGGAGGTTGTGGCTCGGCTCACCGGCGTCCTGAGCGGATCCGCGCCGGTAGCGTCGCCGGACATGCGGGGGATCATCCTGGCCGGGGGCACCGGCAGCCGCCTCTTCCCGATCACGCAGGCGGTCAGCAAGCAGCTGATGCCGGTCTACGACAAGCCGATGGTGTACTACCCGCTCTCGACGCTGATGATGGCCGGCGTCCGTGAGGTGCTGGTGATCACGACGCCTGCCGACACCGACGCGTTCCGCGCCCTGCTGGGCGACGGCTCCCGGCTGGGCATGCGCATCGAGTACGCCGTCCAGCCGCGGCCCGAGGGGCTGGCCCAGGCCTTTCTCATCGGTGCGGAGTTCGTCGGCGACTCCTCGGTCGCCCTCGTGCTCGGCGACAACATCTTCTACGGCGTGGGCCTGGGCACGGCCCTGGGCCGGCTGCCCGAGCCCGACGGCGGGCACGTCTTCGCCTACCACGTGGCCAACCCGCAGGAGTACGGCGTCGTCCAGTTCGACGCCGACCGCCGGGTGCTGTCCATCGAGGAGAAGCCGGCGGCGCCGAAGAGCTCCTATGCCGTCCCGGGGCTGTACTTCTACGAGTCCTCGGTGGTCGACGTGGCCCGGGGCATCCGCCCCAGCGCGCGCGGCGAGCTGGAGATCACCGCGGTCAACGAGCACTACCTGCGGGAGGGCCGGCTCACCGTGACCGTCCTCGACCGCGGCACCGCGTGGTTGGACACCGGCACGTTTGCCTCGCTGCGGCAGGCCACCGAGTTCGTATCGGTGGTCGAGGAGCGGCAGGGGCTCAAGGTCGGTTGCATCGAGGAGGTCGCCTGGCGGCAGGGCTGGCTGGACGACGACGGCCTGCGCCGCGCCGCCGAGCCGCTCGGCAACAGCGGCTACGGCGACTACCTGCTGCGCCTGCTGGACGACCCGCTGGTCTGAACGGCAGCGCCAGGCATTGGAGGCAATGCATACGTCCTGGGCACCCGATGCGTATGCATAGCCTCCTATGCCTGGGCTCAGATCCGGCGGTAGTTTGTCGGCGCGACGCGCGGGCCGCGCTTGGGCGGGCGGCTCCCGCCGATGGCGAGCAGCCGGACGACGCGCTGCCGCTGGCCGCGCCAGGGCTCCAGCAGCGCCATCATGCCGTCGTCGTCGGTCTTGCGGCCGGCCAGCGACCAGCCGACCAGGTTCTTCAGGTGGTAGTCGCCGTAGCTGACCGTGTCCGGGCAGCCGAACGCCCGCTGCACCACCTCGGCCGCCGTCCACACGCCGATGCCCGGGACCGACCGCAGCCGGCGCTGCAGGTCGGCGCAGTCGACGGCCTCCCCCGGCTCCAGCCGGGCAGCCACGCCCGCCACCGCCCGCAGCGCCCGGCGGCGGGCGCCGTCCAGGCCGCACCGGTGCCACTCCCAATCCGGGATCGCGAGCACCCGCTGCGGGGTCGGGACCACCCGCATCCCCTCGGGCGCCGGGCCGGGGGCCGGCTCACCGGCGAGCCACAGCAGGGCGCGCCACACGCGGTACGCCTCGATGGTGGTCACCTTCTGCTCGAGGATGGCGGGCACCAGCGCGTCCCAGGTACGGCCGGTGCGGCCCAGCCGCAGCCACGGGGAAGCGCGGTGGACGCGGGCGAGCAGCGGGTGCCCGCCCGGGTCGAACTCCTCGGGGCGGTCCTCGGCACCCAGCCACGCGGGCACCGCCGTCCCGGCCCGCTCGGCGCCGGGCCCCCACGCCGACACCCGCACCTCCCCGCCGCGCACGGTCAGGTGCACGGTCGCCGGGCCGTCGGGCGTGCTGACCGTCCGCCAGCAGCCGTCGTCGACGTAGCGCAGGGCCGGGTCGCCGGTGCTCCGCAGGTGCGGGAAGAGGGTGCGCCGGACGTCGAGCGGCCAGTCCGGCCGCCAGACGTCCTCGAACGGCGGGGCCTCCACGGTGGCGCCGGTCAGCTGGTGCCCCCTCGGGACGAGGGCCCGGCGGGCGCCGCCTGCACCCGGGCAGTCCGGCCGTCCAGAAGCAGGAGGACCGCCGCCACGCTCACGGCGAGAGCCGACCAGTACACGAAGCGGTAGTCATAGCCGATCACCATCGGCAGGTAGGTCACGACGTAGAGGGCTGCGGAGGCCCCCAGGGCAACGACGACGCCGGCGTGCCGGCAGGACGTCCGCCGGCGCCAGCCGAGAGCGAGCACGGCCAGGGCCGCGGCCAGCCAGGTCCACGGCTTGAAGACGAAGCCGAGGTGCCGGGTCGTGGCGTCGACGTAGGTCTCCAATGCCACCGTGGCGCGGTTGGGCTGGAATGCGAGGCCGTGCGGGTTGTCGTGGATGGTGAACCAGGACACGAAGACCTCCTCGGGCGGGGTGTCGAGGAACTTGCCGAAGACCCGGAGGCGGGACTGCGCGTAGCGCAGGGGCCGCTCAGCGATCCCGCTCAGGTACAGCCCGCGCAGCTCCCCGGCGTGCGTCCGGAAGACCGTGGGGATGGTCCCCGTGGTGTTCGCGCACCGCCACCTGTAGTTGACGTCGCGGGTCGACGGGGGACACGTGGTCGCGAGCGTGACCAGGTAGCTCTCGAGCTCCGGGCTGACGTCGCCGGCCGCCAGCTCGCTGGCGGAGTACAGGTGCAGGACGTCGTCGAGCATGACGCTGGCCGCCGGGTGCGTCGCCTGCACCGGGCGGACGGCGTCGATGACCGGGGTGGCGACGAGCGCGCCGACGACCGCACCCCCCGCGAGCAGGGCGCGGTGGCGCCGGGCCGCCCCGGGCCAGGTCAGCAGGAACAGCAGGGGGACGATCGCCGGGAGCGCGTTGTAGCGGACCGACCCGGCGTAGGCCAGCAGCAGGACGGCCGCGGCCACGGCGGTCCACCGCACCCGGGCCGGGGCGATGCCCCGGCGGACGAAGAGCAGGAGCACGACCGCCCCGAGCAGCGCGAAGGCGAGCTGGCCGTCCTTCCAGACGACTCCGGACATGCTGGAGACGTGCGGCAGCACACCGAGCAGCAGCGGGAGCAGGGACAGCCTCCGACGGCCGCTCTCCTGGAAGACGTACACCGCCAGCAGGGTCAGCCCGGCCCAGAGCAGGGCGAGCTGGGCGGCCAGCATGCTGCCGACGGTCCCGCCCGACAGCTCCATGAGCAGCCACCACAGGACCGTCATCACCGGCGGGTGCCAGTCCTCGAGCGTCGACGGGTCGAGCGCCTGGCCCAGCTGCATCACGGAGTCGAAGGACATGGAGCCCGGGTAGAGCGGCAGCACGTTCGAGACGAGCAGCCCGGTCCCGAGGACGGCGAGGATCGCGGTCCAGTGCCGCGCGGGCCATGAGGGCCCGACGGAGGCGCGCGGCCCCGCCGGCACCGCGCGCCGTCCGGTGGACGTCGTCGCCGGTGCGGGTTCGGGTGCCGCCCTGGTGGCCATGATCGGAACCGCTTCCTGTGCCCGGCCGCTCCGCCGGCCATCGCCTCCGGACGCCGCGGTCAGCAGCCTCCCCAGGAAGTGACTGTAGGTCCGCCGGGGAGGGCAGCAGGTCAGCGCGGCGCCATCCGCAACGCGCCGTCCATCCGGATCACCTCGCCGTTGAGGTAGCCGTGCTCGACGATGTCGAGGGCCAGCTGGGCGAAGTCCTCGGGGCGGCCGAGTCGCTTGGGGAAGGGTATGCCCGCGGCCAGGGCCTGCCGGGCCTCCTCCGGCAGGCTGCCCAGCAGCGGGGTGTCCACCAGCCCGGGGGCGATGGTGCAGACCCGGACGCCGACGGACGACAGGTCGCGCGCCGCCGGCAGCGTCATCCCGACGATGCCGCCCTTGGACGCCGAGTAGGCGACCTGCCCGATCTGACCGTCGTAGGCGGCGATCGAGGCGGTGTTGACGACGACGCCGCGCTCGCCGTCCTCCTCCGGCTCGGTGGCGGCCATCGCGGCGGCCGCCAGCCGCAGCACGTTGAAGGTGCCGACCAGGTTGACCATCACGGTGCGGACGAACGGGTCGAGGTCGTGTGGGACGTTGCCCTTGCCCACCGTCCGCTGGGCCCAGCCGATGCCGGCGCAGTTGACCGCGATGCGCAGCGGCCGGTCCTTACCGGTCGCGTCGGCGACCGCCGCCTGCACCGAGCCGGCCTCGGTGACGTCGCTGCGCACGAAGGTGGTGTGCCCGCCCAGCTCGCTGGCGAGCGCGGCCCCCTTCTCCTCCTGCAGGTCGAGGATGGTCACGGCGGCTCCGCGGGCGGCCAGCGCTCGGACGGTAGCCTCGCCGAGGCCGGAGGCCCCACCGGAGACGACAGCGGCGACGTCGAAACTGGTCATGCCCGGCAAGCTATCCCGGAGGCGTGGCCTCCCTGCAGGGTCCCGCCGCGAGCCTGCGAGTGGCGGGGGGCAGGGAGGTCCTCTTTCAGCTGAACCGTGACCCGTGTCTCTCCTCGACGGCGGCCAGCAGCTGCTTGACCCGCTCGGCATCGGCGACCGGGCAGACCATCGTCACGTCGGCGGTGTGGACGACGACGCTGTCGCGCAGCCCGACGAGGGCCACCAGGTGGTCCGGGTCGTCGCTGAAGACAATGTTGCCCGCGCCGTCGAGGACGACCGTCAGGCCGGAGACGGCGTCCTCCCCCACCCGCTGCAGCGTCTGCGCCAGCGCCGGCCAGGAGCCGACGTCGAGCCAGTCGACGTCGAGGTCGGCCACCAGCACCCGGCCGGGCTCGGCCGCGGCCGGCTCGAGGACGGCGTAGTCGACGCTGATCCTCGGCAGCGTCGGGAAGGCCTCCGCCAGGACGGCGTCCCGCCGCGGCCCGGCCGGGACGGCGACGACGCGGGCCAGGCCCTCGGCGCTCGCGGGCAGGTGGTCGGCGAGGGCGCCGAGGACGGTCGCGGCCCGCCAGACGAACATGCCCGAGTTCCACAGGTACTCCCCCGAGGCGAGGTAGGCCTCGGCGGTGGCGCGGTCGGGCTTCTCGCGGAAGGACGCCGCCTCGGCGACCCCGCGCACCTCCGTCGGCGCGCCGCGCTGCACGTAGCCGAAGCCGGTGGCCGGCGCGGTGGGCCGGATGCCGAGGGTCACCAGCGACCGGGGCCGCGCGGCGAGGGCGTCGTAGGCGGTGCTCAGCGCCGCGGCGAACCGCTCGACCGGCCGGATGACGTGGTCGGCGCTGACCACGGCCAACTCGGCGTCGGGGTCGACGTCGGCCACCAGGGCCGCGGCCAGGCCGACGGCGTTGGCGGTGTCGCGGGCGACCGGCTCGAGCACCAGCCGGTCCGGGCGCAGCCGCGGGAGCGCGGCGCGCACCTGCTCGCCGTAGCGGGCGGCGGTGCAGACCCAGATGCGGTCGGCCGGGAGGACCGTCTCGAGCCGGGTGAAGGCCTCGGCGAGCAGGCTGTGCGGGGCGCCGTCCCCGCCGGCGACGACACCGCCGACGCTGTCGCTGATGATGTCGAGCAGCTGCTTGGGCCGCCCGGCCCGGGACAGCGGCCACAGCCGCGTCCCCGAGCCGCCGGCCATGACGACCGCGTGCCGCACGTCAGCCCCTGCCGCGCCGGTGCGCCGCCCGGCCCACGCCCTCGGCCCGGCGCTGGAAGCGGGCGCCCGCGGCCACCCGTCCGCTCACGTAGGACACGAGCATCCGGCTCCCCAGCCCGGCCCGCAGGGCCGCCCGTAGCGGGGCGTGCCGGCGCAGCGGGTACTGGCCGGAGAGGTAGCGCAGCGCGCTGGTGTGGTGCACCCGTTGCATGCGGTGCGGCTCCCGGCGTGTCGCGTGTCCGCCCTCGTGGGTGACCACGGCCGAGGGCGCGTAGACGTGCAGCCAGCCGCGGCGGGTGAGCCGCTCGGCGAGGTCGACGTCCTCGAAGTACATGAAGTAGCCGGGGTCGAAGCCGCCGACCGACCAGAAGGCCGCCACGTCCACCAACAGGCAGGAGCCCGACAGCCACCCCGCCGGGCGCTCCCGGGGCGCCTCTCGCTCCCGCCGGTAGCGCGCCGTCCACGGGTTGCCCGGCCACGCCCAGCCGACCAGTGCGTGCCCGGCGCCGGTGGACAGCCGCGGCAGGTCGCGGGCGGAGGGGTAGAGCTCACCCTCGGGCGTGCGGATCGCCGGGCCGACGGTGGCCGCGCGCGGCCACCGGGCGGCCACGGCCAGCAACTCGTCGACCGAGCCGGGGTCGAAGCGGACGTCGGGGTTGGCGACGACGGCGTAGCCGTCGGTCAGCCCGGCCATCCCGGCGTTCACCGCCGCGCCGTAGCCGATGTTGCCGCCGGTGCGCAGCAGCCGGACGTGCGGGTGGGCGGCCGCCGCGCGCTCGGGGGCGCCGTCGGTCGAGCCGTTGTCGGCGAGGACGACCTCGACCGGCCGCCTGGTGGCCGCGGACAGCGACTCGACGAACCCCTCGAGGACCTCGCCCGGCGAATAGGTCACCGCGACCACGCGGAGGGGGTCGGCCCGTGGTGGTGCACTCACGCGGGGAACCCTACGAGCCCCGCTCCCCGAGGCCCGCCGGCGCGGGAGTCGTGGGGCTCCAGGGAACCGGTGTGACGAGGGGGACGGGCCCGTCACACCCGTCCCCGTCGCGCCCGGGCCGAGGCCCTCCGCGCCGGTACAGTCCTGCGGCGTGACTCAAGCCAGTCCTGATCTCGTCGTCGTCGGCTCCGGGTTCTTCGGCCTCACGGTCGCCGAGCGGGTGGCCACCCAGCTGGACAAGCGCGTACTGGTCATCGACCGCCGCAGCCACATCGGGGGCAACGCGTACTCCGAGCCCGAGCCGGAGACCGGCATCGAGGTGCACGTCTACGGCGCGCACCTGTTCCACACGTCCAACGAGCGGGTCTGGCAGTACGTCAACCAGTTCACCGAGTTCACCGACTACCAGCACCGCGTCTTCAGCATCTACCAGGACAAGACGTACTCGCTGCCGATCAACCTGGCCACGATCTGCCAGTACTTCGACAAGAGCTTCTCGCCCGAGCAGGCCCGCGCCCTCGTCGCCGAGCAGTCCGGCGAGATCGACACCGCCGAGGCCGCCAACCTCGAGGAGAAGGCGATCTCCCTGGTCGGCCGCCCACTGTACGAGGCCTTCATCCGCGGCTACACGAAGAAGCAGTGGCAGACCGACCCCACCGACCTGCCCGCCGCGGTCATCGCCCGCCTCCCCGTGCGCTACACGTTCGACAACCGGTACTTCAACGACACCTACGAGGGTCTGCCGAAGGACGGCTACACCGCCTGGCTGACGCGGATGGCCGAGCACCCGAACATCGAGGTGCGGCTGGACACCGACTACTTCGACGTCCGCGACGTGCTGCCCTCGGACGTGCCGACAGTCTTCACCGGCCCGATCGACAAGTACTTCGACTACGAGGCCGGTGAGCTCGGCTGGCGGACGCTGGACTTCGAGACCGAGGTCCTCCCCGTCGGCGACTTCCAGGGCACCTCGGTCATGAACTACGCCGACGAGGACGTCCCCTTCACCCGGATTCACGAGTTCCGGCACTTCCACCCCGAGCGCGACTACCCGGCGGACAAGACCGTCGTCGTCCGCGAGTACTCCCGCTTCGCCCAGACCGGGGACGAGCCGTACTACCCGATCAACACCCCGGAGGACCGCGCCAAGCTAGAGCGCTACCGGGAGCTGGCCGCCAAGGAGGCCGCCGAGAAGCGGGTCCTGTTCGGTGGCCGGCTGGGCACCTACAAGTACCTCGACATGCACATGGCCATCGGCTCGGCGCTGACCATGTTCGACAACCGCATCCGCCCCTTCTTCGCCGAGGGCGGCTCCCTCGACGGTCGCCTGGAGGACTGAGGAAGGGCCCCGTCCTCCCCACCCCTCGCACGCTCGCGGCGGTGCTCTGGACGGGGCCGGCGGGACCTTGCAGGGGGCCCGGCCGACGGCGCGGTTCCACCTCGGTGGGACCGCGCCGTCGGCGTCTCCGGGGCGCACTCCGGCCCGCCGACGACGAGAATCTGGACCGTTCCGTCACACCCAGCACACGGAGCGCAGGCCCCACTCGTACATGTGGAGCCGAACGTACTCCAGCACCTACGCTGAGTGGTGAGGGGCGCGCGTGCGCCGACGTTCGTGGGGCGCCGCCCCCTGTCGCGGGACAACAAGAGAAACAGGTGCGGGGATGTCCTCAGTGCTCAAGAAGGTCCGCAACGCCGTCCCCGACCGGTCGTGCGCGACGCTGTGTCTCGACATCTTCGACACCATCCTATGGCGTCGGGTCCCGCGTCCGTCCGATACGTTCCCGATCCTCGGGGAGGAGCTCCGGCGCGACGGGCGCTGCCCCTCGTGGGTCACCGACGCGACCTTCCGGCACATGCGCATAAACGCCGAGATCCAGTCGCGGCGCGTCGGGCACGGCCCGGAGGTCTCCCTCTTCGACATCTGGCGGCAGATGCCGCTGGAGATCTTCGACGCCACCCTCGACGAGCTCGTCGCCGCCGAGATCGACATCGAGCGGCGGTTCCTGGTGGTGGACTTCGACATCGCCGAGCTGATCGCGACGGCCACCGAGCACCAGGTCCCGATCGTCCTCGTCTCGGACACCTACTTCACCGAGGCGCAGCTCCGCCACCTCCTCGACCGGCCCGGGCTCGAGGTCCTCAAGGACGCGCGGCTGTTCCGGTCCCACGAGTACGGGCTGGACAAGGCCAGCGGCCTGTGGCATGTCGTGCTCGACGAGCTAGAGCTGCGCCCCGAGCAGCTCTGGCACGTGGGCGACAACTGGCACGCCGACGTCCACGCGCCCGGTGCTCTCGGGATCCGCTGCCTGCACTACGAGCGGATCGACGCCCGCCTCGCCCCGGTGTTCGTGCGCGAGAAGGCGCCACTGGACCTCTACGGCCCCATGGACCCGCTGCTGGACCCCGTCGAGGGCGACTTCGGGCTCACCAGCCTGCGCGCCAAGGCCGTGCGCCAGGAGCCGGAGGGCCTCGCTCGGAACGTGTCGACGGCGTGGCGGTACGGAGCCGGCGTCCTCGGCCCGGTGCTGACCGGGTTCGCCGAGTGGGTGGTCGAGCGCGCCGAGGCAGCGGGTACCCGCGTGGTGTGGTGCCCCATGCGTGAGGGCGAGCTGCTGTCGGCGCTGGTGAACGAGGCCGCGCGCGCCCGGGGCAGCAAGGTGGAGGCACGGCCGCTGTGGCTATCCCGGCACGTCACCTCCGTGGCCATGCTCGACCAGGTCGACCGCGCCAGCCTCAGCGAGCTCGTGCGCCGCAGCTACAACCTGACCGTCGAACAGCTGCTGGACATCCTGCACCTGCGCCCCGGGGACGTGCCCGCCCTGGCGGGCGAGCTGACCACCGTCCTCAACGACGCAGAACTCCTGGACCGCGTCGCAGCCGCATTCACCGAGAGCCCGCACCTGCTCAACCAGATGACCAACACCGTCACCCGGGCACGCGAGCGGCTGATCAACGCCCTGACCCGGGCCGGTGCCCTGGACGACCCGGACCTGACCCTGGTCGACCTCGGTTGGGGCGGCACGATCCAGTACCAGCTCGCCCAGGTGCTGCGCATGGCCTGCCTCCCGGTGGTCCCGTCCGGCCTGTACCTGGCCACCGAGGACCGCGCCGCCCGGGTGTTCCTCGCCGGCCTCCGGGCCGAGGGCTTCCTGGCGCAGGGCGGGCACCCCCGCCAGGTGGCGGCCACGGTCGCGCGCAGCCCCGAGGTCATCGAGCAGGCCGTCAACGCCCTCTGCGGCTCCCTCGTCGACTTCACCGACAGCGGCGAGCCCGTTCTCGGCCTGGTGGTCGACACCGCCGCGCAGAACGCGGAGCGCAGGTCTGTCCAGGAGGGCGTGCTCGCCTTCCAGGCCCTCCTGAACTGCTACGTGGAGGCCGACCGCGCCTGGCCCTCCCTCGCCCGGCCGACCGCGGCCAAGCGGCTGGCCAGCGTCCTCGTCTCGGCGCTGCAGGACCCCACCAGCGAGGAGGCCGCGGTCTTCGGCAACTGGCGGCACGAGGACAACGCCGGGTCGGCCGTCGTCACCAGCGTCATCCCCGAGGACCTCGCCGCCGCGATTGCGTACCTCTCCCCCAACGACCTCGACGACCTCCAGCTGCGCGACGCCTTCTGGCCGCGGCTGATCGCCGCCACCGACCGCCGGCTGGCCGCGCAGGTCGACGCCCTCCACCTGGGTCACGTCGACCGCGAGGTGTTCGAGCCCTCGGGGGACGGGTTCGAGACCCGGCTGCGCTGGCGCAGCGACTCCGGGCACCTCCACCACGGCCCGACCAAGCGCGTCCGGATCAACCACAACGGCCTGTCGTTCGCCCGCCTGAACGTCCGGGCCGACGGCATCCAGGACGTCTCGCTGTCGATCCCCGGCCGCCCGGCCATCGTCCGGGTCGACTGGATCGAGGCACGGGTGATCAGCGACCGCAGCGAGCCGCACATCCTGCGGTGGGACAGCCCCGAGAACATCGCCCAGCTGGTCCTGCACAAGGCCCGCTGGCTCGGGGGCACGCTGATCGAGTTCGATTGGGCGGAGTCGGCCGTGTGGCTGCCGCTCGCCGACCGCATCGGCGGGTCCGCCAGCTCTGCGCAGATCACCGTGGCCTTCGCGATGCTGCCCCGGTCGTCCTCGGGTCTGGAGCCGCACGTCCAGTCCGCGCCCACCGTCGTCCGGCTCGCCCACCGCGCGGTGGCCGACTACCAGCAGCGGGGGGTCCTCGGCCTGGCACTCGGCCTGCGCAACGCCGGCGCCCGGAGGCTCACCCAGGAGCGCCGCCCCATGAAGCAGCGGACCCGATGACCCTCGCGGAGGACACCATGTCCACGACCCGACCGACCGCCAGCGCGGCGCGGCGCGCCTACTTCCTGGGGACGCCGTTCTGCGGCTCGACCGTCTTCGGTCAGACGCTCGGCGTCCACCCGGCGGTCAGCTACCTCGGCGAGGTCGACCGCCTGGTCCAGTTCGCGCCCAGCGTCTGGGCCGAGGAGCCCGTGGCGACCTGCCACTACTGCGAGCTGCACGAACAGCCCTGCCCGGTCTGGACGCCCGCGCGGGTAGACAAGGCGCGCGGTCTGCCGTACGGCGAACTGATGTCCTACTTCGAGTCCGAGCTGCAGACCCCGGTCCTGGTGGACGGGTCCAAGCACGCGCACTGGCTGCGCGCCGTCCTCGCCGACCGGTCCGCCCACCTCGACTCCGCGGTCGCCTTCGTCACCGTGCGGTCCCCCTTCGCCTTCACCGACAGCTACCGGTTCCGCACCGGGTGCCAGGTCTGGCAGGCGGCCAACGTGTGGCGCGACGTCTACTACGACGCCCTGCGACTGGCCACCCGGGAGGGGCTGCCGCTCATGGTGGTCCGGTACGAGGATTTCGCGCTGGATCCCGAGCCGGTACTCCGGCGGGCAGGCACGCTGTTGGGCGTCGACTACCTCCCGGAGATGCGACACTTCCAGGAGCGGCCGCGCCACGACGTCGGAGGCAACTACAACGTCCTCGCGGTGAAGCGCGAGCAGACCGAGGCGTTCTCCTCCACGGACTTCCGCGACCGGCTGCCCGAGCAGTGGGTGCGCTCCACCGGTCAGTCCGACGTCTACTGGGGCAAGCCCTTCGGCGGCTGGGTCGACGACAAGTGGCAGCGGAACATGACCGAGGGCGACGTCGAGCTCGTCCTGCAGACCCCGGGGCTGACCGACGTCGCCAACCTGCTCGGCTACCAGCTTAGCCACGAGGTCGCCGCGTGGCAGCGGCGGCGCTCGGTGGGGAGCTGACGACAGTGCCTCTCCACATCTCCGCGAAGGGATCACCTCGGCACGTGGATGCGACGAAGAGGGTGCTGCGCTCGGCGCGACACGTCTCCAAGGTGCTGCGGGAGCGGCTGCCCGCCCCGGCGTCGCCGACCGGACCCGACGGCGTCCCACGCCGCGCCTACCTCATCGGCACGAACTTCTCGGGGTCGTCGGTGTTCGGCCAGGCGCTGGGCGCGCATCCTGGCGCCAGGTACCTCGGTGAGATGGACCGGCTGGTCTGGTTCGCTCCGACGGTCTTCGCCGACGAACCGGACCCCACATGCCACTACTGCGAGCTGCACGGTCAGCCGTGTCCGGTGTGGCACCCCGACCGCGTACGGGCTCTGCGGGAGGTCCCCCACGGGAAGGTCATGGACTGGCTGGAGACCGAACTGGGCTCCGGCGTGCTGGTCGACGGCTCCAAGCACCCCGCGTGGCTCCGCGCGGTCATGGCCGACGAGCCGACCGATCCGGAGCGGACCGTGGCCTTCATCACCGCACGGTCCCCGTTCGCCTTCGCCGCCAGCTACCGCCGGTCCCACGGCTGCCAGATCTGGGAGGCGGCCAACGTCTGGCGCGACGTGTACTACGACGGTGTCCGCATGGTGGAGACCCTCGGCATCCCTTCCATGGTCGTGCGCTACGAGCACTTCGCCCGGGCCCCCGAGCCGGTTCTACGCCCTGCCTGCACGCTGCTGGGCCTGGACTACCGCAGCGACATGCTGTTCTTCCAGGACCGTCCGCGACACGACGTGGGCGGCAACTACGGCACGCTCACCGCCGCACGGCAACGGATGGGACAGAACGCGCCGACCGAGTCGGGGAACCCTCTCCTGGACGCCTGGCTCAAGCACGGGTCCTCGTCACAGGCGACCGCCGGTCAGCCGTTCGGCGGCTGGGTCGACGACAAGTGGCAGCTGACCATGTCGGTCGACGACGTCGAGCAGATCCTGCAGACCCCCGGACTGGTCGACGTCGCCAACCGCCTCGGCTACCGGCTGGGCACCGAGGTCGCCGCGTGGGAGCGCCGGCAGACGGCGCCCTCCTGACGCCGGTGCCGGCAGCCTGACCCCCGCCCGACAGCAGGGTCAGGCTGTCGGCGTGAACCGCTCGCGGCGGCCGGCCAGCACCAGCCGCAGCCACTCCCGGTACCCCGCCACGTCGCGCCGGGTGACGAGGAAGAACCAGGAGAACCGGACGATCTCCAGCGGGAACAGCCAGCGCATGCCGGGCTGGCGCATCAGGTAGCCGCGGTTGCGGTAGGTGTAGAAGCGCTTCCAGTCCGTCTCGGGGTACTGCGCCGACAGCCGCCCCCCGAGGATCGGCTTGAACTCGTCCCGGCCGTTGGGGTGCAGGTAGGTGGCGTTCAGGGCGGTGCCGAAGGGCAGCCCCGCGCGCACCAGGCGGCGGTGGATTTCGGTCTCGTCACCGCGGGCGAACAGCCGCAGGTCCGGCACGCCGGTCTGGGCGAGGGTGGCAGCGGCGAAGAGCGCGCCGTTGAACAGCGAGGCGTAGCCGGGCAGGAAGTGCTCGCTCCCGAGGCCCTCGCGCTCGCCCTTCCAGCGCAGTCCGGTGCGCACCGGGAAGGCGAAGCTGCCGGGTGCGTCGATGTCGGCGACGGCCGGTGAGACCTCGGCCAGCCCCCGCTCCCGGGCCACGGACAGCAAGGTGGCGAGCACATGCTCGTCGGCCGGCCGGCCGTCGTCGTCGGCGCACCACACCCAGTCCGCGCCCTCGGCCAGGGCGGTCAGCATCCCCAGGGCGAAGCCGCCGGCGCCGCCGAGGTTGGCCTGCGACAGGAGGTAGGTGTGCGGGAGACCGCTGGCCCGCACGACCTCCTCGGCCGGCTGGTCCGGACCGTTGTCGACCACGACGACGGAGTCGACCGGACGGGTCTGGACCGCCAGCGCCTTCAGCGCCTGCGCGAGCGACTCGGGCCGGTGCCGGGTGACGATGACCGCGACGACGAGGTCGTCGTCGGGGCCGGCGGGCGTCCGCGGGGCCGCCTCGGACACTCAGCCCTCCGAGGCGGCCGCGCGCTCACGGCCCTTGTATGCGTCGAGGACCTCCTCGAGCGGCCCCTGCTGCCGGATGGTGCCGTGCTCCATCCACAGCGCCGACGTGCACAGCTGCTTGAGCAGATCGTTCGAGTGCGAGGCGAACACCAGCAGGCCGGCGCGGTCCACGAGGTCCTTCAGCCGCCCCTTGGCCCGTTCGAGGAACGACGCGTCCACGGCACCGATGCCCTCGTCCAGCAGCAGGATCTCGGGGTCGATGCTCGTGACGACGCCCAGCGCCAGCCGGACCCGCATACCGGTGGAGTAGGTCCGTAGCGGCATGTGCAGGAAGTTGCCGAGTTCGGTGAACTCGGCGATGTCGTCGACCCGTGCCTCCATCTGCTTGCGGCTCATCCCGAGGAACAGGCCGCGGACGAAGATGTTCTCCAGGCCGGAGATCTCCGGGTCCATGCCGACGCCGAGGTCGAAGACGGGCGCGACGCGTCCGTTGACCAGCGCGTGCCCACGAGTGGGTTCGTAGATGCCCGACAGCAGCCGCAGCAGGGTGGACTTCCCGGCGCCGTTGTGGCCGACCAGTGCCAGCCGGTCGCCGTCGCGCAGGTGCAGGTCGATGCCCCGCAGCGCCTCGATGACGACGACCTTGCGGGCGTTGGCCGCCACGTTGCCGCCGACCACGCCGAGCACCGTGTGCTTCAGCGACCGCGACTTGGCGTCGAAGATGGGGAAGTCCACGCTCGCGTCGTGGACGTCGATGCTGACCATGGGGAGCTCTCTCTCAGACCCAGTACGCGACGCGACCGCGGTAGCGACGCATGACCAGCAACGTCACGACCCAGCCGGCGACGGCGATCCCCGCGACGATGAACCAGCTGTGCCAGTGCTGGTCCTGGCCGAGCATGGGACGCCGGATGATCTCGACGAAGTGGAAGATCGGGTTGATCTGCACGATCGCGGCACGCTCGGCCACCGCGGGGTTGCTGGCCAGGTCGTCGTAGATCCAGACGATGGGGGTCAGGAAGAACAACAGCTGGACCATGCTCTGGGTCACCGGCGGGAGGTCGCGGAAGCGGGTGCTCACGATGCCGATGAGCAGCGCCACCCACGCGCCGTTGACGACGAGCAGGCCGAACGCCACGAAGGCCGACAGGTCGGTCCACTTCAGCGGTTGCGGGAAGACCACCAGCATGATCGCGTAGACGATCAGGTTGTGGGCGAAGAACAGCATCTGCCGCCACACCAGCCGGTAGACGTGGATGCTGATCGGTGCCGGAAGGTGGGTGATCAGCCCGGAGTTGGCGACGAACACCTCCGATCCCTCGGAGATGCAGCCGGAGATGAAGGCCCACACGATGAAGCCGACGAGGATGTAGGGCAGCTGCTCCTCGAGCGGGTTGCCGAAGAGGCCGGCGTACAGGATCCCCAGCGCGATGGCGGTAACCGCCATGCTGATGGTGATCCAGATGGGACCGAGCACCGAGCGGCGGTAGCGCTGGCGGATGTCCTGCCAGCCCAGGTGCAGCCACAGCTCCCGCTGGGCCCACCCGTTGCGCAGGTCGCGGAACGCGGAGCGGAAGTCCCGCCCGGGAGGACCCGGCATGCCGGCCCCTCCGGGACCACCTCTGCCGCGCTCGCCCGCCACGTCCGGCTGCTGCTCGCGCGTACGACTCGACGACATCGCTGTTACTCGGCCCCGCCCTCGAACAGGCGCCGCCAGTTCTCCCGGCTGGTCAGCTCGGGCAGCGCCTCCCGGTAGGCCGCTGCAGCCGCCGGGCCCTGGGTGGCGAGGCGCGCGCACGCCGCCGCGGCTTCGCGGATCAGGCGCAGGCTGGTCTGCTTGTCGAACTCACGGACGCGCACGCCCTCCTGCGAGGCGTCGGTGACGACGACCTTGCGGAACCGGGCGACGTGCCACCAGTGCGAGTCCTCGAGCGTGACGTTCGCCGCGCCGGCGGTGCGGCCGGTGAGCTGCCAGAGGACGCGCTTGGCCAGCACCGCCTTCAGCAGCGAGGGGTGGGGGGCGGCGCGCTCGGTGCTCTCGCCGCGCAGCGGCATCCCGGGGACGTCGGCCGCGTCGTGCCGGACCGTCTCCGGGTAGGCCCGGCGCAGCTCGCGCACCTCGGTCAGGGCCTGCTGCCCGCCGTCGCGCAGCAGGTCCGGTCCCCGCAGGAAGTCTTCGATGCCCTTGATGGCGGTGGCGGCCAGGCCGTACTGCATGGCCGTGACGTAGGCCAGCAGGCGGCCGAACAGCACCCGCGCCAGGCTCTTGCTGGCGAAGTCGGAGTGCAGCGCTGCGGTGATGAGGCCGTTGCGGACGCTGAAGTAGCGCGACCAGTCGTCCTGGTCCTTCCACGTGAAGTCGGCGTGCCAGACGCCGGCCCCGGGCAGAGTGACCGTGGTGAAGCCGTTCTCCCGGGCCCGGTAGCCGTACTCGATGTCGTCCCACTGGAAGAACACCGGCAGCGGGTAACCGGTCGCCGACACGATCTCGGACGGGAGGATCGCGCTCCACCAGGCGTTGTAGACGCCGTCGACGCGCAGCTCCTGGTTCTCCTCGGTCATGTCGGCGTTCCACAGGGCCCCCGACACGACCTTGCCGGCCTCCAGCGTGCTGAGGTCGGCGTACTCCGCGCCGGTGTGCAGCCGCGTCGGGTGGAGGGCGTAGAGCATCTGCGCGCCCACGATGATCGGCTGGCGCGCCGAGTTGGCGAACGCCGTCATCCGGATGATCGACTCCGGCTCCAGCACGATGTCGTCGTCCATGAACAGGACGTTGGCGTGGTGCTCGGACTCGACCTCGGTGATCTCGTACATGCCGCGGGTGAAACCGCCGGCGCCGCCGAGGTTGGCCTGGGTGATGTACCGCAGCCGGCCGGCCAGGTCGGCCTGCACCTGATCGAACTCGGGCTGGGCCGAGACCCGCTTGTCGCCCTGGTCCACGACGTAGACGGTGTCCAGGGCGTCGAGGGCCGGGAGGTCGGCGGCCAGGGCCTGCAGCGTCTTGATGCAGTCGGTGGGCCGGTTGTGCGTGCAGATGACCACCGCGGTCTTGCGCGGCCGCGGGGGGTGCGGGACGGTCCAGCGCGGCGACGCGACGCGGAGGCTCGTCTCGCCGCCCCGGAAGTCGGCCCAGATGGCACCGCCGTCGACGAACTTGTCGATCGCCACGGGGAGCCTGATGTGCTCGGAGCCGGCTACCTGCTGGACCCCGACGGTCCGCTCCTCGCCGGCGCAGTCGCTGGCGAAGAGCTCGACGACGCCCTCGCCGGAGACCTCGGCCTCGAAGACCACCTCCCGGACGCCGGTCCAGCGCTGCCAGTAGGAGGCGGGCACCCGGCCGAAGTACGTGTTCGTGGTGAGGGCCGAGTGCGGGTCGAGCGTGAAGGCGGTGCGCTCGAGGTGGGCGCGGCCGTGGAGGCGCTTGGCGTACAGCTCGCCCGGCAGCCCGAGCGTCGGGGGGAGGGTGAGCACGCGTTGGGCCAGGCTGGCGACGTGGGTCTGCTCGCCCGCTGCGGCGGCGGGCTCGGCGGAGATGGTGCTCATTGTGATCTGCAGTCCTCAGGACGACGGCATGACGGGCCGGCCCGCTCGGTGGGTGGATCAGGCGCGGACAGCCACCGGCCGCGTTGAGCACTCCTGCCTCAGGCCGGTCTTATGTTCCGCAGCATAGCCGCGCATCCGGTCCGCAGCCCGGCATCGGCGGGGTGCCGGACCCCAGCCGTCACACCGCCACCAGGAGGGGCCGCCCACCCCAGCGCGGGATCGCCGACGTCGACGGCGAGCTCCGGGCGGAGCTGCGGGCCGGGCTGGACGTGCTGCGCCGCTCCCTCGACGAACGGTGCGAGGCCCTGGCCGGGGAACTGCGCCGGGTGGACGACGAGGTGCGCGGGCTCGGGGAGGAGCTCCGGGGGCTGCGCGACCTGTACGGCGAGGTGGCCTTCGACCTCGGCCGCCTGGGCCCGCACGTGGCCGCCCTCGAGGTCCGGATCGCCGACCGGGAGCGCTCGGACGGGCCGATCGAGGTCGGGTCGCCGGAGGACCTCCCGAGGCACGTCGCCTGCTCGACGACGTGGTGCGAGAGCACGAGCGGATCCGGGTGCGATTCAGCGGCATCGCCCTGTACGAGGAGAGGCTGCGCCGGCTGGAGGCCTCCCGGTGGCCGGGCGCGGCGGACGGTCCCGACCGGCCCTGATCCGCACGAACCACGGGCGGCCGGGCTGGGGACTGGCCTCGGCCGCCGACCCGCCGACCCGGCCCCCCGGCCTCGCGATCATGGCGCCAGGACCACCCGTCGGGCTCGGAAGGTGGTTATGGCGCCATGATCGCCGGGAGTGCGGAGCTCAGTACCGGTGGGCGCGCACGCTCCCGTCCGGGGCGATGACCAGGTACCCGCCGCGGAAGTCTGTGCGGCGGCCCTCCGGGACCGTGGTGGTGCTGGTCACGGGGAACCCGAGGTAGGAGGTCGTCTCCCCCTCTGCGACGTAGGCCTTGGCCGTCGCGCTGTCCAGGGCGTGCGCGCCCGTGTCGGCCGACCAGTAGAGCGCGCCCCGCTGCAGCAGCACCTTCGCCCCGCCACCGGCGGCCGGGACGTCGTCGGTGGTCGGGAAGCCCAGCGCCGCCGGACCCCCGGCAGCCACGTACTGCTCCAGCAGCGCCCCCCGCATCACCCTGGCCCCGGTCGCCTCCGACCAGTACACCGACCCGCCACGGAAGCGGGTCACCGCACCCGGGGCACCCGGCGTCGGGCCCTCCGAGACCACCGGATAGCCCAGGACACCGCCCTCGGCGCCCCACTCCCGCCACCGGGCCAGGATCGCGCCACGCACCACGTGCGCGCCGGTCGACGACGACCAGTAGATGGCGCCGCCCTGCAGGTCCGTCCTGGTGCCCCCGCCTGCCGCGGGGACCTCGTTGCCCGTCGGGAAGCCGAGCACCCGCGGGCCGCCGGAGGCGAGGTAGCGGTTGAGGACGGCACCGCGGACGATCCGGGCGCCCGTCGGTGCCGACCAGTAGACCGTTCCGCCCTGGAAGGTGGTCTGGTAGCCGCCGGAGATCGCTGCGTCGTCCCCGGTGGGGTAACCGAGCACGCCGCCCTCGCCACCCGCTGCCCGCCACGCGGCCAGGATCGCGCCGCGGACCACCCGCGCCCCGGTCGACTGCGCCCAGTAGATCGAGCCGCCGGTGAGGTCGACCGCGGCGCCGCTGCGGACCGTGGGGCGCTCGTCGGCCACGGGGAAGCCGAGCACCCCGGTGGCACCGGCGGCCTCGAACCGCTCGAGCAGCGCGCCGCGCACCATCCGCGCGCCGGTGGGGGCCGACCAGTAGAGCGTCCCGCCCTGGAAGCGGCTGCGGAATCCGCCGGGGACCGCCTCGTCACCGCCGACGGGGTAGCCCAGCACGCCTGCCTGGGCGCCCTTGGCGCGCCACGCGTCGAGGAGGTTGCCGCGCACCTCGTGCGCGCCCGTGGCCTGCGACCAGTAGATCGCCCCGCCCTGGAAGTCGGTGTAGTAGCCGGCGTTCACGGCGGCTGCGGTGTCGTCCCCCGTCGGGTAGCCCAGCAGGGCCGCCCCGCCCAGTGACAGGTACCTCTCCAGGATCGCGCCGCGGACCACGTGGGGGCCGGTGTCCCGGTGCCAGAAGATCGTGCCGCCCTGGTAACTGCGCCAGCAGCCGCCGTACGGGAGGTTGCAGGTCACCTCGGACGTCGGCCCGCCCAGGTCGACGCCGGAGGCCCGGAGGTGGGTGTACTTGTCGTCGATGGACGACGGGCCGGACTGGGTGCTGCCGAACCAGTCGGTGAAGTACTGGAAGAAGTTCCGGTTGCCGTAGGCGGAGCAGCCGTCGCCGGTGCCGTAGCCGGCCTCCAGCGCCGCGGCGTTGGGCGTGTACGGGGTGTAGTTGTACAGCCCGGCGGTCGCCTGGTTCTGGATGTAGACCGCCTTGGTGCCGCACGCCGAGTTCGGGTGGTAGCGGACGTTGTTGGTGGCGCCCGCCCGGTGGCCGAACCTGGTCGGGTAGACGCGGTAGCTGTTGTACTGCCAGGCAGCGTTGTAGACCTGGTTGAAGAAGCCGAAGTACTGCGGGTCGCAGGGAGCGGTGTCCGGGCACTTGTAGCCCATCGCCCGGTCGAGCTTCCTGGCCTCGGGCGCCTTCGTCGTGATCAGGCCCTGTTCCTTCTGCAGGATCACCAGTAGTGCCTGCGGGTTGATCACGCAGGCCCGGGCGACCTTGGCGATGATCTGCGCCGCGGTCTCGTCAGGGGCGCCGGCGTAGGAGTACCGGCACCGGTCGTCGGCCGGCTGGTCGGTGGTCGTCTGCCGGTAGTCCTTCAGGCAGAGGTCACCGGAACACGCGCTTCCCTTGGTGGTCAGGAAGGTCTGGATCTGCGCGGCGTCCATCGTCGACGGGTTGTAGAAGACGTCGTCGTCGATGATGTTGCCCGCGTCGAACAGCCGGAGCTCGGCCGATTCGTACAGGTCCGCGTGCTGCGGCGAGGAGCCGGCGGCAAAGGCCAGCGCGACCCCGAGGGTGAGCAGGCAGGTGGCGAGCAGGCGCAGGCGGGGCCTCACGGGACCACCACCTCGCCGGCCGGGGACTCCCCGACCGACGTGTCGGACGTGTAGCTGAGCACCGCCTCCCAGGTGCCGGAGGTCAGCGCCTCGCCGCCCACCCGCACCTCGCCGCAGTCGGTCGTGGTCACGTTCGGTGTGCCGAGCGACTCCCCCCGCAGCTCCACGCCGTCCCGGCGGAAGACCAGCGTGCAGGTGGCGTCCTCCTCCACGACATCGGCGGCGTACCCGCCGACGACGACGGCCGGGCCGGAGGGGTCGTAGCCGGTGTAAGTGAGCGCGACGGCGACCGGTCGCAGCCCCCCGGCCGGCTCGTCCTCCTCCGGCGAGGAAGTGGGGGCCGGCTGCGACGACGGCTCGTCGGCCTCCTCCGTCGCGGTCGGCCCGGCGTCCTCCGCGGGCGCGGTCGGCGACGGGGCGGCCGTCTGCGGCGCGGTCGACGACGGTGCGGTCAGCGTCGTCGGGGCCGCCGTGGGGGGGCCGGCGGCCGCCGGGGCGGTGTCGCCGGACCGGGTCCAGAGCAGGAACGCCCCGGCGGCCAGGAGCAGGGTCACCAGGACCAGGACGGGGCCACGGCGGCTGCGGCGGGTCGTGCGGGACATGGGGACCCCCAGGTCGACCGGCGTCGGGTGCCGGTCATTGGCGTCCGGCGGGGGACGTCGTCGTCCGCGCGCGGTGGTGGCGGCCGCCATCGGCGTCCGTGTTCGTGAGGCTACCGTCAGTGACGACGCGCTCCGGGGAGCCACGCGGGATCGGAACCCGGGCGAGTCACCGCGACACGGTGACGGCCCCACTGGCGGCGTTCCAGGTCAGCGAGCCGTGCTGGAAATCGGTGCGCGTCCCGCCGGGCACGGAATAGGTCGACCGCGTCGGGAAGCCCAGCGTGGATGAGCTCCCGCCCTGCTCCCAGTAGGTCCTCGCCACCGCGCCGGCGACCACGCGGGCCCCGGTCGTCGGCGACCAGTACACGTCGCCGCCCTGGAACCGGGAGAACGCCCCCCGGCCATCGGCGGTCCGCGCCTCGCTGGTCGTGGGGAAACCCATGAAGCCCGACGTCCCGCCGGCCGCCAGCCAGGTCTGCCGGATCGCACCGAGGACGATGCGG
>JALYNA010000175.1 GCA_030773455.1 Actinomycetota bacterium | reverse complement strand
CTGCGTCCGCGTCCTGCAACGCATCCTGGCCCTCACCGCAGCCATCTGGCACAACGACCGGATCGGCGCCCCCGTCGCCCGCTGCCTCACCGCCTACGACCACTGACCCTTGGAATAGCTCATCTAGGCGTCGGAAAGCAGTCGCACGTGCCAGGTGCGGCCGTGCGCGTCGTGCACCGCGCGGCAGGTCAGCCGCGCCGGCTCATCCGACGGACGGCTCTCCACCTCGGTCACCACGTCCCCGTCCGGTCCGGCCAGGGTGACCACCCACCGCTCGACCTCCACCCCGGCGGGGGTCAGCCGGCGCACATCGCGCGGCGGCAGGTCGTCGACGCCGAGCAGCGCGAGCTCCGCGCGGGCGGTGTGCTGGGCCGCCTGCACCGGCGCGGGCACCCCCGACCGGCCGCGCAGCCACCGCAGCGCCACCCGGCCGCCCGCGTGCGCGGCGACCAGCTCCGCGCCGTCGCCGGGCACCTGCCCGTAGTAGAAGCCGTGCGGCAGCACGAGCACGTTGCTGGCGAACCGGCACCCGCCGAGATGGGTGCACTCCCAGACGTCGTCGGCGGGCATCGTGCGGGCCAGCGGCCGCCCGCGCAGCGCGCAGCACGCGTCGTGACCGCCGTGGGCGCACACCAGGTAGAGCGGGCCGTCGGCGCGCTCGCCGACCGAGCCGTCCCACGGCGCGTCGACGAGCTCGGCGTCGCTGCCGCGCACCGACCACCACACGCCCTCGGCGCCGGGCCGGCCGTCGACGTAGGCCCAGCGCCGCTGCGAGTCGGCCAGCCGCTCACCGGGACGGCGGACCAGCAGTACCCGCACGCCCTCGACCCGGGCCCGGTGCGCCAGCCGCGGCGCTACGGCAGGGTCGAAGCGGGACTGGGTGAGCGCATCGGCGCCCCACGGGCCCGGCTGCTCGACCAGCAGCCAGCGCTGCGCCGGTGAGGCGGTGGCCACGCCGGGGTCCCTGCGCACCAGGGCCTGCACCGAGCAGCGGCCCTCCTCGAGCCGGCCCGCCGGCAGGCCGGGTGCCGCCGCGACCCGGCAGAAGTCAGCCGAAGCGCTCACGCCCGCTCCTGGCCGGCGCTGGTCGGAGCTGCTGTGCGCATGAGGAACCTCGCCCGCTCGGTCACGTGGTGGGACCCGGCCGGCTCACGATCCGTTCCCGGGCGCGCGCTCACGCCCCCCATGGTCCCCTGCGGTCGCGCCGGGCACGGTGGCGATCGACTCGGTCACCAGCCGCCGGGCCAGGGTCAGCTGGTCGGCGGCGTCGAGACCCGGCAGGTCGGCGATCTTCAGCTCGCCGGCGGCCAGCAGCCCGGCCACCGCCGGACGGGTGTCGGCGGACAGCTCCAGGGAGCGCCGTCCGGCGACGAGGGTGACCCGCCCGTCGGCGGCCTCGCGCAGCTGGCAGCGCAGCCGGCGGCGCAGCCGCAGCACGGTGTCGGGGGAGAGGGCGGCCGCCGCGGTCGCCTGGGCCAGCGGGGCCACCGGCTCCGGGCGGACCTGCGACCAGGTGCGGGCCCGCAGCCGGTCGGCGACCTCGGCGGGGTCGACACGGTCCAGCCACCCCTTGAGCGCGGTCACGACCGTCGCGACGTCGTCGGCCACCGAGGCCGGGTCGGCGAGGTCGACGCCCAGCGGCAGCGAGCGGCGCAGCTCCGGGTCCTCGGCGGCGAGCACGCGGACCAGGTCCAGCGCGGACTCCGCGGCCGCCCAGCGGGTCACCGAGTGCACGCCGACGGTCAGGTGCGCGCTGATCTCGCCCAGCGCGGTCGCCGCGTGGAGGTAGCCGCGGGGCAGGTAGAGGGCGTCCCCGGGGCGCAGCAACGCGTCGATCACCGGCTCGCGCTCTGCGGCGGCGGCCACCGCGGCGGCCCGGTCGTTCCACGGCTGGGTGCGCAGCGGGTCGGTCAGCACCGGCTCGTGAATGCGCCAGTGCTTCTCGCCGGCCACCTGCAGCACGAACACGTCGTGCACGTCGTAGTGCGGGGAGAACCCCCGGGAGGACGGCGGGGTGATGTACGCGTTGACCTGCGTGGGGTGGCCGAGGTCGGCGGCCAACTGGTCGGCGAACTCGATCAGCGGCGGCCACAGCCGGTGCAGCCCCTGCAGGACGACGGTGCTGCCGTCGGCGAACAGCCGCAGCACCGCGTCGGAGGAGACCTGGTCGGCGACCTCCGCGCCGGCGCCGCCCGAGGTCGTGAAGCGCTTGGGGTCGACGACCGCGCCGTCCTTGGCGATCCGCAGGAACGGAGTGCGCAGACCGCGGCGGGACAGCAGCTCGTCGACCGCGGCGAGGTCGAGCAGGTCGGCGAAGGAACCGCTGGTCTCCTCGGCGCGGGTCAACAGCGGCCGGCGGGCCCAGTGCTCCTCGGCGAAGACCTGCGGGTCCAGAGCGGTGCACCGGCGCAGGGCCGGCCCGGAGTCCGACCGGCCCTGCCTGGTGTGG
>JALYNA010000174.1 GCA_030773455.1 Actinomycetota bacterium | reverse complement strand
CTCCCCGGCTACGGCCCACTCGGCTACGGGCCGCCGCCGGGCTACGGCTACCCGCCGCCGACCAACACCCTGGCGATCCTGGCGCTGGTGATGGCCTTCGTCTTCAGCCCGGTCGGGCTGGTGCTCGGCATCGTGGCCCGCCGGCAGATCCGGGAGACCGGCGAGCAGGGCGACGGCCTGGCGCTGGCCGGCATCATCATCGGCGGCATCGCCACCGCGCTAGCCGTGCTGGCCTTCGTGTTCTTCGCCCTCGCGCTCGCCTCGGTCGGCTCGGCCGACTTCGGCCCCTGACGAAGGACCCCGTCCTCCTCACCGCTCGCAGGCTCGCGGCGGGCCTCTGGACGGGGCCGGCCCGGGACGGGGCCGCGGCGGGACCCTGCAAGGGGGCCGGGGGGACGCCGGCCGGCCGACGGCTGCAGGTGCGCCAGGCCGGTGTAGGCCAGATCCACCAGATGGGCGGCGACCTCCGCCTTGCCGGGGGAGCGGCGCTCCAGCCACCACTGGCCCACCAGCGCGACCATCCCGACCAGCGCCTGGCTGTACAGCTCGGCCAGTGCCGGGTCGTGGCCGCGGGCATCGAACTGCGCGCCGAGGATGTGCTCCACCTTGCGGGCGACCTCGCCGATCAGGGACGGATGTCCGTCGGGCGTGCCGCCCACCGGGGAGTCGCGGGAGAGCACCCGGAAGCCGTCGGTGTCCTCCTCGATGTAGTCCAGCAGCACGAGCGCGGCCCGTTCCAGCAACTCGCGGGGGTGACCGCCGGCCGCGAGGGCCGAGGTGAAGCGGTCCAGCAGCCGCTGCATCTCCCGGTCGACGACGACCGTGTAGAGCCCCTCCTTGCCGCCGAAGTGCTCGTAGACCACCGGCTTGCTGACGTCGGCGCGCGCGGCCAGCTCCTCGATGGAGGTGCCGTCGTAGCCGCGCTGGGCGAAGACCTCCCGGCCGACGTCGAGCAGCTGCTGGCGCCGCTGGGCTCCGGTCATCCGCACCCGGGGCCGGGCCGCGCTGCCGGACACGGGGCCCGTCGTGCCCCGCGCGGGGGCCCGGCGGGTCGCCGTCCGCCCGGGCGGAGGAGGCGGCCCCGAGGGGTCGTTCAGGACGCGGCCGTCGCCGGCGTACGCCGCTTGGCCGCCAGCCGGACCGGGTCGGGCCACTTGACGCCGTGCGCCCAGCCCAGCTTCTCGAACACCCAGATCACCCGGGCGCTGATGTCGATCTGCCCGCGCAGCACGCCGTGCCGGGCGCAGGTCGGGTCGGCGTGGTGCAGGTTGTGCCAGGACTCGCCGGCGCTGAGGATCGCCAGCGGCCAGAAGTTGGTGGCACGGTCCCGGGAGGCGAAGGGCCGGTCGCCGACGACGTGGCAGACCGAGTTGATCGACCACGTGACGTGGTGCAGCAGCGCCACCCGCACCAGCCCGGCCCAGAAGAACGCCGTCCAGGCCCCGGCCCAGCTCGCCGTCACCAGGCCGCCGATGACGGCCGGCAGCGCCAGGCTGAGGAACGCCCACACGACGAACAGCCGGCTGGCACGGCGCAGGCCGGTGTCCTTGAGCAGGTCGGGGGCGTAGCGCTCGGCGTTGGTCTGACGGCGGTCGAACAGCCAGCCCAGGTGCGCGTGCCACATGCCCTTGAGCAGTGCGCGGGCGTCGGTGCCGTACCGCCACGGGGAGTGCGGGTCGCCCTCGCGGTCGGAGAAGGCGTGGTGGCGGCGGTGGTCGGCCACCCACTGCACGACCGGACCCTGGATCGCCATGCACCCGACGACGGCCAGCGCGATCCGCAGCGGCCGGGCGGCCTTGAACGAGCCGTGGGTGAAGTGCCGGTGGTAGCCCACCGTGATGCCCAGCAGCGTGAGGGAGTAGAAGCCGACGGCCAGCCCCACGTCGAGCCAGGACAGGCCCCAGCCCCAGACGGCGGGGACGACGGCGGCGAGGGCCAGGAACGGCACGACGACGAAGAGGTAGAGCGTGACCTGTTCCAGCACCCCCTTCTCCTTGCCGAAGGCATTCGCCGGGAGCCCGGCGTCGGGGTCCGCCGGCCGGAGGACGGGGGCCGAGGGCCGGGTGCTGGCAGGCGCGGACAAGCGTCCTCCAGGTCGCGTCGTGCGGTCCGGCGAGGCCGCCGTCCCGGTACGGGACCGTAAGCTACGTCACCGTAGGGAGCCCCGCCCGCCGGGGCCGGGCGCGGGCGCGGGTGGTCCGCAGGCCGGCCGCCTAGGCTCCGGGGGGACGCTCGTCCGGCGTCCGCGCCGCCCGCAGTGGGGGATGGGGTAATCGGCAGCCCGCCGGCCTTTGGAGCCGGGAAGTCTCGGTTCGAGTCCGAGTCCCCCAGCAACGTCGATGCCCGAGGCCGAGGAGATCCGTGACCGATCCGCAGCAGCCCGGTGTCGCTCCCGAGGGCGGGGTCGCCGCCGTCGTCGTCCTCGCCGCCGGTCAGGGCACCCGCATGAGGTCCGCGCTGCCCAAGGTGCTGCACGCCCTCGGCGGCCGCAGCATGCTCGGCCACGTCCTGGCCGCGACCGCGCCGCTGGCCGCCCGGCACACCCTCGTGGTGGTCGGCGCCGGCCGGGAGGCGGTGGAGGAGCACCTGGCGCAGGTGGCCCCCGGCGCGCGGCCGGTGCTGCAGGAGGAGCAGCGCGGGTCCGGGCACGCGGCGGCGGTCGCGCTGGCCGCCGTCCCCGACCTCGAGGGCCCGGTGCTGCTGGTCAACGGCGACGCCCCGCTGCTGCGTCCGGAGACGGTCACCGCGCTGCTCGACGCGCACCGCGCGGCGGGCAACGTGGTGACCGTGCTCACCGCCGAGGTCGACGATCCGACCGGCCTGGGCCGGATCGTGCGGGACGCCGACGGCGCGGTGCGGGCCATCGTCGAGCAGCGCGACGCCACTCCCGAGCAGCGGGCCCTCCGCGAGATCAACGCCGGCGTCTACGTCGGCGAGGCGGCCGCGCTGCGCCGCGCGCTGAGCTCCCTCGGCGAGGACAACGACCAGGGCGAGCAGTACCTCACCGACGTCCTCGGCCTGCTGGCCGCAGACGGTGCGCCGGTCGGTGGCGCCCCCGCCGAGGACCCGGCCGACGTCCTGGGCTGCAACGACCGGCGCGAGCTCGCCGCCCGCCGCCGCGTCCTCAACGACCGCGTCCTCGACGGGCTCATGCGGTCCGGCGTCACCGTCGTCGACCCGGCGACGACCTGGGTCGACGTCACCGTCACCGTCGCGCCCGATGCGCTGCTCGAGCCCGGCGTCCAGCTCCGGGGGACGACGGCGGTGGCCACCGGAGCCGTCGTCGGACCCGACACCACCCTCGTCGACACCACCGTCGAGGAGAGGGCCGCCGTGCTGCGCTCGCACGTGCTCGGCGCGGTCGTCGGCCCGCGGGCCACCGTCGGCCCGTTCAGCTATCTGCGGCCGGGCACCCGGTTGGCCGCCGGGGCGAAGGTGGGGGCCTTCGTCGAGACCAAGAATGTCCAGGTGGGTGAGGACTCCAAGGTGCCGCACCTGGCCTACGTCGGCGACGCCACCATCGGCCGCGGCTCCAACATCGGGGCGGCGACCGTGTTCGTGAACTACGACGGCGTCAAGAAGCACCACACCGAGGTCGGGGACCACGTGCGCATCGGTTCGGACACCATGCTCGTGGCGCCGGTCACCGTGGGGGACGGGGCCTACACCGCGGCCGGCTCGGTGATCACCACCGACGTCCCCCCGGGCGCCATGGGTGTCGCGCGAGCCCGCCAACGCAATGTGGCAGGCTGGGTGCGGCGGCGTCGTCCCGGGACGGCTGCCGCGAAGGCCGCCGAGGCGGCCGGGGATCCAGAGACCGGCGCGGCGGCCGACACTCGTACGGATGCGTCCGAGTAGGGCCGCCGGTTGGCCCGACAGGCGACGACCAGGGGTGTACGAGCCGATGAGCGCCATCCGGCAGACCACGAGCGAGAGCCTGATGCTCTTCTCCGGCCGGGCCTTCCCGGAGCTTACCGAGGAGATCGCCGGGCACCTGGGCGTCACCCCGACCCCCACCGCGTCCTACGAGTTCGCCAACGGTGAGCTGTTCGTCCGCTTCGAGGAGTCGGTACGCGGCTGCGACGCCTTCGTGGTGCAGAGCCACACCGCGCCGCTGAACACCTGGCTCATGGAACAGCTGATCATGGTCGACGCGCTCAAGCGGGCGTCGGCCAAGCGGATCACGGTGGTTGCGCCGTTCTTCCCCTACGCCCGGCAGGACAAGAAGCACCGCGGCCGCGAGCCCATCTCCGCCCGCCTGGTCGCCGACCTGTTCAAGACCGCCGGCGCCGACCGGCTGATGACCGTCGACCTGCACACCGCGCAGATCCAGGGCTTCTTCGACGGCCCGGTCGACCACCTCTTCGCCCTCGACCTGCTGGTCGAGCAGGTCAAGGAGCGCTGGGGCGACCGCGACACCACCGTGGTCTCGCCGGATGCGGGGCGGGTGCGCGTCTCCGAGCGGTGGAGCGACAAGCTGGGCGGCGTCCCGCTGGCCTTCATCCACAAGACCCGCGACCCGATGCGGCCCAACGAGGTCGTCGCCAACCGCGTCGTCGGTGAGGTCGAGGGCCGGGTCTGCATCCTGGTCGACGACATGATCGACACCGGCGGCACGATCGTGAAGGCTGCCGAGACGCTGTTCGACGCCGGCGCCGCGGACGTCATCGTCTGCGCCACCCACGGCGTCCTCTCCGGCGCCGCGGTCGACCGGCTGAAGAACAGCCGGGTCAGCGAGGTCATCGTGACCAACACGCTGCCCATCGAGCCTGAGCGCCAGTTCGACAAGCTCACCGTCCTGTCCATCGCCCCGCTGCTCGCGCGGGCGATCAAGGAGGTCTTCGAGGACGGCTCGGTGACGAGCCTCTTCGACGGCGCGTCGTGACACTGCGATCCTCCGGATCGCACCGCGGCCACGAGCCGTGCCCGGCCTGACCGGAAAATAGTCACTGCTGCGGGGGTCACGGCGGCGCGCTTGAGCGGACCTCGGGATCGATCGTTCCGAGGCCTGCTCGGGTCGATTGTCAGGCGGCTGTGGTGATGGTGACGGTGTAG
>JALYNA010000173.1 GCA_030773455.1 Actinomycetota bacterium | reverse complement strand
CGGCGACGACGGGGAACGGCCCCTGGCCGAGCGCGGCGATCCGGGTGACCTCGTCCTCCGCGCCGCGCGCGCCCAGGTCGGCGAGGGCGGTCAGGAGCCGGCCGCCCAGCAGCCGGTCGACGGCCTGCGCGCCGGGCGTGGGCAGCGGGCCGTCGGGCCCCTTGCCGATGCCGACGACCACGGCGTCGGCGGAGAGCTTCTCGAGCGGGCGGTCGGTGGCGGAGATCGTGGGCGGCACCGCTCGATCCTAAGAGGACCTCCCTGCCCCCACCGCTCGCAGGCTCGCGGCGGGACCCTGCAGGGAGGCCGCCGCCCCGGCGCTAGCGTGCCGTCCGTGACCCCGCGGACCTCACCCCTGCACGACCGGCACATCGCGGCCGGTGCCAAGCTGGCCGACTTCGGCGGCTGGTCGATGCCCATCGAGTACGCGGGTAGCGGGGTGCTGGCCGAGCACGAGGCCGTCCGCACCGGCGTGGGCCTGTTCGACGTCTCGCACCTGGGCACGGCCACGGTCCGCGGGCCGGGGGCGGCGGCATTCGTCGACGGCTGCCTGACCAATGACCTGTCCCGCATCGGGTCGGGCCAGGCGCAGTACACGATGTGCTGCCTGCCGGACGACGACCCGCGGGCCGGCGGAGTCGTCGACGACCTGATCGTCTACCTGCACGGCCCGGACGACGTGCTGCTCGTGCCCAACGCCGCCAACGCCGCCGAGGTCGTGGCCCGGTTGACCGAGGCCGCGCCGTCGGGGGTGACGGTCACCGACCGGCACACCGAGGTCGCCGTCCTGGCCGTCCAGGGTCCGCGATCCCCGCAGCTCCTGGCCTTCCTGGGACTGCCCGGCGAGCTGCCCTACATGTCCTTCGTCACCGGTGTCGGCGGGGGCTCCGCCGAGGTCACCGTCTGCCGCACCGGCTACACCGGCGAGCACGGCTACGAGCTGCTGGTGGGCGCCGACCGGGCCGGCGAGCTGTGGGACGTGCTGGTCGAGACCGGCCAGGACAAGGGGCTGCGGCTGTGCGGCCTGGGCGCCCGGGACACGCTGCGCACCGAAATGGGCTACCCCCTGCACGGCCACGAGCTCTCGCCCAAGATCACGCCGGTGCAGGCCCGCGCCGGCTGGGCGGTGGGCTGGCGCAAGCCGGCGTTCTGGGGCCGCGAGGCGCTGCTGGCGGAGAAGGAGGCCGGGCCCGCCCGGCTGCTGTGGGGGCTGCGGGCGCCCGGGCGGGGCATCCCGCGGCCGGGGATGGCGGTGCTCGACGGCGACGGCGCCCGGGTCGGCGAGGTCACCAGCGGCACCTTCTCGCCGTCCCTGCGGACCGGCATCGCGCTGGCCCTGCTGGACACGGCCTCCGGCGTGGCGGAGGGCAGCGAGCTGGCCGTGGACGTGCGCGGGCGGCCGCAGACCGTGCAGGTCGTGCGGCCGCCCTTCGTCCCCTCGCACGTGCGCTGAGCCGACCCGGCGTCACCGGGAAGGGTGGGACTCCTTCGTGGGCACCGGCGGGTCGGGCAGCGAGTCGGCCATCGTGGCGTCGCGCTGGCCCATCGGCTGCGGCGGGCCCTCGGTGGTGTCCTGCGCCGTCTGGTGCTCGGCCTCGGAGTTGATCTCCGCGCCGAGCAGGATCAGGTAGCAGGTCAGGTACAGCCACAGCATCAGCACGATGACGCCCGCGATGGCCCCGTAGGTCTTGTCGTAGGACCCGAAGTTGTCGACGTAGATGCTGAAACCGAGGCTGACCAGGGCCCAGATCACGGTGACGACGACGGCGCCGAGACTCACCCAGCGCAGCCGCGGGGCGTCCCGGTCCGGGGCCACCCGGTAGAGCACCGCCAGCGACCCGGCGAAGATGCCGAGCAGCAGCATCCAGCGCACCACCTGGGCGAGCACCGTGCCGACCGCGCCCAGGCCCAGCGCCTCGATCACGTTGGGCACGACGGCGACCAGCGTGAAGGTGATGAGCACGAAGACGATCGCGCCGAGGGTCAGGCCCAGCGAGACGGCCTTGCGCTTGATGAAGCTGCGCGTCTCCACCTCGTCGTAGGCGAGGTTCACCGCGGTGACCAGGTTGCCGACCCCGCCGGAGGCGCTCCACAGCGCGCCCAGCACGGAAGCGGCCAGCCCGAAGCTGAGCGCCCCGCCGCTGTTGGTGACGATGCTGTTGAGCTGGTCGCCGATCAGGTCGGCGGCGCTCTCCGGCAGCTGCGCCGAGAGGGCCTCCACCTGCCGCGCGACGGTCTCCGGGGAGGCGACCAGACCGTAGATGTTCATCATCGCGATGAGCGCCGGGAAGACCGACAGGAAGCCGAAGAACGCCACGCCGCCGCCGATGATCGGCATGTTGTCGGCGTTGTTCTCCGCCCACGCCCGCTTGACGATCTGCTTCCAGCCCCGCCAGGGGATCTCCGTCGGCTTGTCCGCGGTGATGCCGGGCAACTGGTGCTCACCTGGCGTCCCCGGCGGCAGCCGGTCTGCGTCCGGGTGCGGCCCACGGGCCTCGGCGGCCTTCGCCGCCGCCCGCCGGGCCGCCTTCTCCTCGACCCGCTCCCGGATGCGCTCGACCGCACTCTCGCGTTGTCGCGTGCCGGTCACGTCAGTCTCCCGGCCAGGCGCCGGTCAACCTGGTGAAGCCGCGCGCGCCTGCGCGGTCGATGGCCGCCTTGGTCGCCGCGAAGATGGCCCCCTGCAGGGCTGCCGCGAGGACGACCTCGCGCATCCGGTACTCGCTCTGCAGGGCGTCGGGGGCGTCGTCCTCGTCGGACACGCGCTTCCAGACCTGCTTGAACACGGCCCCGGACACCATGCCGGCCAGGATCCCGCCGAGCAGGCCGATCGGCCGGTAGACGAGCTTGGCTCCCTTGCTGCTCACCTGGTCCTCCTCGCGGCCCGGCGGGCCTTCGCCGTCCTCTTCGCTGCCCTGGCCGCCGTCTTGCGTGCCGCCTTCTCGGCTGCGGCGCGGCGGACGGCGGCCGCCTTCGCGGCCCGCCGCGCCTCCCGCTCGGCGACCCGGCGGTCCCTGGTCCGACGGCGCCAGACCAGCAGGCCCAGCAGGGCGGCCACGCCGGCGCCGGCACCGATGACGGCCGGCGGGCTCTCCCGGTAGGTCTCGACCGCAGTGTCGCGGGCGCGATAGGCACCCTCCCGCGCCCGCTCGGGGACGTCGAGGCGGGACGAGAGCTCGTCGACGGTGCGGCCCAGCTGCTCGCGGGTGGCCTCGATGTCGGCCTTGATGGCGTCCGGGTCGTTCGAGGTCGCCTTACCGGACGGCGCGGTGCCCGACGCCGCAGGCTCCGACGTCGCGTTGCCCGACGTCGCGTTGCCCGACGTCGTGCTGCCGGACGTGGTCCGGCCGGGCCCGTCGGGGTCGGGGCTGACTGGGGTGCTCACCGGCGCGCACTCTCCTTCACGGTCGCGATGTCGGCCTTGGTGCTGGCGATGGCCTCGCTGGGCACCGGCGGGCTGCCCTTCTCGACGTCCTTCTTGCCCACCAGCGCGAGGACGCCGGCGACGGCGAACAGCACGACGGCGACGACGAGCGCGGCCAGCCAGCCGGGCAGCACGAGGGCGAGGGCCAGGACGGCAGCGGCGATGAGGACCGCCAGCCCGAAGAAGGCGAACAGCCCGGCGCCGCCGAACAGGCCGGCGCCGATGCCCAGCCGCTTGGCCTTCTGGGTGACCTCCGCCTGTGCGAGCCGGGCCTCGTCACGGACCAGCTGGCTGATCTGCTCGGTCAGCTGGCCGATGAGCTGGCCGGTCGAGGCGTCCGCGGGAGCGGGGGGCGGGGTGGGCGCGCGACTGGCGCCCACGGTGGGGTCGGTCATCGGTGGTCCTCCGAGGAAGAGGGTGTGTCGATGTCCTCACATGCCCCCGATGATCGCCGGGGTAACCAGTCGCGGGTCACACTCCGGGCACGCTCGGCGGGTCACTAACCTGCGGCCATGACCTGGTACTGGCGGCTGGAGGACCCCTCGGGGGCGGAGCTGGACCCTGCTGCGGTCGGGGTGGAGGTGCCGCGGGTGGACAACCAGGGCGACGCGGAGTCCTGGCTGGGGGAGAACTGGCGAGACCTGCTCGAGCGCGGGGTCGCCACGGTGACGCTCTTCGACGGCGGGCGGGAGGTCTACGGCCCGATGGGCCTGGCTGCCACCTGAGAAAGGGTGGGGCCGTCCGGGCGGCTCAGACCTGGGCGCCGAGAGCGACCTCAGGCTTCGGGAAGCGCCACCGGCGCACCATCGTGGCCCGGGAGACGCCGTACCAGATCAGGCCCTTCATCTTGTGGTCCTGCCCCGGGAAGCGCTCGAGCACGGTTCTCTTGATCCGCCGGCCGAGGACGATCGAGTCGACGATGACGACCGCGAAGAAGACCAGCCAGATCGAGACGGTGTAGTCGCGCAGCTGGGCGTTGGGCACGACGGTTCCGATGAGCACCAGCGCGGCGACGAGCAGGAAGAAGCTGCCGGCGTTGCGGCGGGCGTCGACGACGTCGCGGACCAGCTTGCGCACCGGGCCGCGGTCGCGGGCCGGCAGGTAGCTGTCGTCGCCCCGCGCGGCAGCGGCGCGGGCGGTCCCGCGGCCGGCCGCCTGCTGCTCGCGCATCCGCTTGTAGGCCTCCTTGCGGGTGGTCGGCGGCGGCGGCGGCGGACCGGGACGGCGTCCCTGGGCCTCGTTGCGCTTGGGCGTGGGCCGACCCTTGCCGCCCGCCCTCACCAGCTGCGTGGTCAGGTCTGCGGCAGGGGCGGGCGCGGCCTCGGTGCGGTTCCGGCGCCCGGGCAGGCGGAGCTTCACGGCCGCGAGTCTACGTGCGACCGCCATCGATCCCGGCCCGTGCGGCTCCTGACGCCGTACAGTGGGAAGAAGCTCCGCTCCGGCGGCGTTGGCCTGCTGCAGGACGTGCCGCAGCAGGCACCCTCGAACGTGGGAGGACTTCCAACATGACGGTGCAGGACACGACGGCCACCGGCGTCATCCTCAGCGACCCGGCCGCTGCCAAGGTCAAGGCGCTGCTGGACCAGGAAGGCCGCGACGACCTCCGCCTGCGCATCGCCGTCCAGCCCGGCGGCTGCTCGGGCCTGCGCTACCAGCTCTTCTTCGACGAGCGGTTCCTCGACGGCGACCAGACGTACGACTTCGG
>JALYNA010000172.1 GCA_030773455.1 Actinomycetota bacterium | reverse complement strand
GCGCCCGACGGCCGGCCCAGCAGCAGCGCCCCGCCGGCGACCAGGACCGCGACCACCGCGAGGGCCAGGAGGCCGACGACCAGGCGGCGGCGGGCGGGGGAGAGACCGGCGAGCACCCCTCCACTGTCCCCGTTCCGCAGGGGCTGGTGGACTGCGGACGTGGAGGGGGCGCCGTGCTGAGCCGCGAGGAGTACCTCGCCGCCTGGTCGATGTGGCACGGCGGGGCCGACCCGGCGCAGAGCCGGCTGGTGCACGGCTGGCTGTCCGGCGCCTATGCGCTGGCCCGCCGGTTCGCCGGGCTTCCGCCGGTCGCCGTGACCGCCGCCGGGCTGCTCGTCGCCGGGGCCGCCGTCGTCCCGGCTGCCCGTGGCGGCGCCTGGCTGGTGCTCGCCGGAGTGCTGGTCGGGGTCTCCGCCGTCCTCGACGGCCTCGACGGTGCGCTGGCGATCGCCACCGGCCGGGCCTCCCGCCGCGGCTTCGTCCTCGACTCCGCCGTCGACCGGCTGGGCGAGGCCGCCTTCGCGGCCGCGCTGTGGATGGCTGGCGCCCCGGGCTGGCTGGCCGCCGCGTTCGGTGCACTGTGCTGGCTGCCGGACTACCTGCGAGCCCGCGCCGGGCAGGCCGGCGTCGCCGAGACCGGGGCGCTGTCGGTCTGGGAGCGCCCCACGCGGGTGGCGATGACCGGGCTCACCCTCGGCGGGGCCGGGGTGGTGTCCGGCGCCGGGTGGGCCGGAGCGGTGGTCACCTCCGGAACGGCGGTCGGCTGCCTGCTCGGGATCGTCGGGGTCGCCCAGCTGGGGACGGCGCTGCGGCGGAAGCTGGCCGACTGAGACTGAGGCCGCCCGGCGGGGCACCCCAGCTGCCCTAAGGTGTGGAGGCCGTCATCCGCGGTCCACCGGGCCGACGCCGCACCGCCCGTCCCACCGGCCGCCACCCCGAGGGAGCGCCCCGTGCCCGTCGCCGTCACCGGCTCCATCGCCACCGACCACCTGATGACCTTCCCGGGCAAGTTCACCGAGCAGTTCGTCGAGGGCCAGATGGAGAACGTGTCGCTGTCCTTCCTCGTCGACGACCTGGTGCAGCACCGCGGGGGTGCCGGCGCCAACATGGCCTACGGCCTGGGGTTGCTCGGGCTCGCGCCGGTGCTCGTGGGCGCCGTCGGCAGCGACTTCGCCGACTACGAGGCCTGGCTGACCCGGCACGGCGTGGACACCGCCAGCGTGCACTGGTCGCAGCTCAAGCACACCGCCCGCTTCGTGTGCACCACGGACGCGGTGAACAACCAGATCGCGTCGTTCTACTCGGGCGCGATGTCGGAGGCGGCGTCCATCGAGCTGGCCCCGGTCGCCGACCGCGTGGGCGGGCTGGACCTGGTCGTGATCGGCCCCAACGACCCGACGGCGATGCTGCGGCACACCCAGGAGTGCCGGCACCGCGGCTACGCCTTCGCCGCCGACCCCAGCCAGCAGATGGCCTGGGCCGACGGCGCGCTCATCCGCGACCTGGTCGACGGGGCCGACCTGCTGTTCACCAACCAGTACGAGTCCGCCCTGCTGCTGCAGAAGACCGGATGGAGCGACGCGGAGGTGCTCGACCGGGTCGGCACCTGGGTCACCACGCGCGCTGCCAACGGCGTGCTCGTGCGGCAGGCCGGGGCCGAGCCGATCGAGGTGATCGCCGTCCCGGAGACCAAGCCGATCGAGCCGACCGGTGGCGGTGACGCGCTGCGCGCCGGCTTCATCGCCGGCCGGATGTGGGGTCTGAGCGTGGAGCGGGCCACCCAGCTGGGCTCCGCGGTCGCCACCGAGGCAGTCGAGGTCATCGGCACCCAGGAGTACGAGCTGCAGCGGGAGCCCTTCCTCGAGCGCTTCGCCGCCGCCTTCGGCCCCGACGCCGCGGACGAGGTCGCTGCGCACCTGCCCGCCTGACCGGAAAATAGTCACTGCTGCGGGGGTCACGGCGGCGCGCTTGAGCGGACCTCGGGATCGATCGTTCCGAGGCCTGCTCGGGTCGATTGTCAGGCGGCTGTGGTGATGGTGACGGTGTAGC
>JALYNA010000171.1 GCA_030773455.1 Actinomycetota bacterium | reverse complement strand
ACACCCAGGCGATCGACGCCGCGCTGGACGCCGGCATCCCGGTCTCCACCATCGCCTTCGGCACCGACTACGGCACCCTGGACCTCGACGGCGAGCGGGTGCCGGTGCCGGTGGACCGCGCCACGCTCGAGGGGATCGCCGACCAGACCGGCGGAAGCTACAGCGAGGCGGCCAGCGCGGCCGAGCTCGAGCAGGTCTACCAGGACCTCGGCAGCCAGATCGGCTACACGACCGAGGCCCGCGACGTCAGCTACTGGTTCGTCCGCGGCGGGGTGCTGCTGGCGCTGCTGGGCGTCGTCCTCAGCCTGCTCTGGACCAACCGCCTGCTGTAGCGGAGTGGGAGGGGCGCGGATTCCGCACCTCTCCCACTCCACCTCAGCGGCCGGGGTCGAGGACGAGCTTGCCGGTGGTGCGGCGGGCCAGCAGGTCCTGGTGCGCCTCGCGGACGGCGGTCAGCGGATAGCGCCCGCCGATCACCGGCCGCAGCACGCCGTCGGCCACCAGGGCCAGCAGCTCCGTCGTCGCGTCGTCGGGCATCCCCGGCCGCGACATGCAGTGCGCCAGCCAGAAGCCGACGACCGCGCGGCTCTTCTGCAGCAGCATCCCCGGCGGGACGGGGACGGTCTCCTGCCGGGCCGCCATGCCGTAGGTGACCAGCCGGCCGAACGGGGCCAGCGCCGCCAGCGCGCCGGCGAACACGTTGCCGCCGGTCATCTCCAGGACGACGTCGACCGGACGGCCGCCGTTGGCCTCGCGCAGCGCAGCGGTGAAGGCCCTCGGGTCCTCGTCGGCCAGGGCGGGGTCGACCGCGGCGTCGGCATCGAGCTCCTCGGTCAGCGCCCGCTTCTCCGCGCTGGACGCCGTTGCGATGACCCGGCCGGCGCCCAGCGGCGGGCGAGCTGGACGGCCAGCGACCCGACCCCGCCGGCGCCGGCGATGACGACGACGGTCTCCCCGGCGGCCAGGTGCGCGCTGGTGCGCAGCAGGTGCCAGGCGGTGCTGCCCTGCAGGATGACGGCCAGCGCCTGCTCGTCGGTCACCCCGTCGGGCACCTGCCAGGTCAACCGCGGGTGGGCCACCACCTGCTCCGCGCAGCCGCCACCGTCGAGCAGGCCGACCACGCGGGGACCACCGTCGGCCGGCGTTCCCACGAACTCCGCGCCCGGCACGAGCGGCAGCTGCTGGGGGGCCAGGTAGGTGTCCTCGGTCTGGTGGGTGTCGGCGAAGTTGATCCCCGCGGTGGAGACGTCGAACAGCTGCTGCCCCTCGCCCGGCGCAGGGTCGGGCAGGTCGACGACGTCGAGAACCTCGGGGCCGCCGAAGCGGGTGATCTGCACAGCTCGCATGGAGGGGCCGAGGCTAGGGCGTGACCAGGCGCGGGTACAGGCGGTGCGGTCGTCCACGGGGGCGGAGACTGACGGGCATCCGTGGAGGGATAGCGGTCCCGGCGGTCGCCGAGCAGGGTCGGGTGCACGGGCTCCCCGGGCGCGCGGCCTCGCGGGTTCGTGGAGAGCGGTGACGACGACAGGAGGCTCCCCATTCCGGCTGACCAGATCCTGGACGCCGCGACCCGGATCACCGACCACCTGCTGGAGGTCCAGACGCGGGTGAACGGGCAGATCGATGCGGTGTTGGCGGACCTGCTGCCCGCCGTGCAGCAGCGCTTGGGTGTCGAACCAGCGATCGACGTCGACCTCCCCGACCTGGTGAACACCAGGATCACCGGCCTGAGCGTCGTCGTCACGCCAGCAGCGGTCGCGACCGTCGTCCCTCTGTCGGCCGCCTCCGCCACCACCACACGGGCCGGGCGCCGCGCCATGACCGACATCGTCCATGGTCTCGACGACCGCTTGGCCGTCATCGCCGGCCCGTGCTCCATCCACGACCCGGCCGCCGCGCTGCAGTACGCCGCCTTCATCGCCCGGATGCGGAAGCGGCATGGCGATGACCTGGAGATCCTGATGCGGACGTACACGGAGAAGCCGAGGACGGAGGTCGACTGGAAGGGATTCGCCTACGACCCGTTCCTCGACGGTTCGAGTCGGATCAGCGTCGGCCTCGTGGCGACCCGGATGCTCATGTGCCGCATCACCGCCCTGGGGGTACCGGTGGCGGCTGAGCCGCTGAACGCGCTGACGCCGCAGTACGTCAACGGACTCGTCACCTACAACGGCGTCGGCGCACGCAATGTCACCGACCAGACCGCCCGGGAGCGGGTGTCCGGTTTCTCGTCCGTCATCGGGTTCAAGAACTCGCCGGAGGGGAGCATCGAGGCCGCCATCCAGGCCGTCATGACCGCGCGGGCTCCGCACGAGTTCCTGGGTGTCGACCACCACGGTGTGACCGCACAGCTGTCGACGGCCGGCAACGACACCGGCCACGTCATCCTGCGGGGCGACAAGCACGGCCCGAACTACTCCGCACCCCACATCGCCGACACGAAGCGGGCGCTGGCAGCGCGAGGCCTGCCGGAAGTGGTCGTGGTCGACGCCTCTCACGGCAACAGCCAGAAGAACCACCTACGCCAGATCGACGTCGTGCGCGACCTGGCCGGGCAGCTTGCAGCCGGCGAGCGGGCGATCCGCGGCGTAATGGTCGAGAGCAATCTCGTCGCGGGGAGGCAGGACCTGGATCGCCGGCATCCCGAGTCGCTGGAGTACGGCAAGAGCGTCACCGACGCCTGCGTCGATCTCGAGACGACCGAGGTGCTGCTGGCCGAGCTGGCTGAGGCTGCCCGGGTACGGCGCGGCGCCGGCGCCCGTGCTCATCCGCCAGCGCAACGGTGACCGCGCCGGATCTCGGGTCGGCGCAGAGGATGGAGCGACGTCCGGCGGTCATCTCCGGGG
>JALYNA010000170.1 GCA_030773455.1 Actinomycetota bacterium | reverse complement strand
GGCACTTGCCAGGGTGGGCAGCCCGACGACGGTCCAGCCGGCGAGCAACCCTCCCGCGGCCAGCATCGCCGTGGCACGTACGCCACGACTGCGAAGAAAACGATCATGTTCGAGCACGGGCACCTCGTTTCTCAGCTCCACCCCCGTTGGGTGAAGACGGCCGACACGACGTCGCAGTCAGCCGGCACGGGGAAGGCACCGGACCTCCGAGGCGAACTCCCGAAACGGGGACACCCGGGACGTCGTTCTGCTACGACATTCGCCAGTGAGGCACCTCACGGTTCATCCCGCACGACGGAACATTGGGCTGTCACCCCTTCGAGTACGTGTCACTCGCCCTCTGTAACTTCACGCAACACGGTGAGTAGCCATATTCGGGTCCCAATCGAAAAATCCCAGGTGACCGAGTCGCAGCCCACGCGGTTCGAGCCGACGATCATCACGATCCTGGTCGGGAAGGCGAAGTTCCGGTCGAACGCACCCTCGCCACCGCTCTCGTCCTTCGTGCCCGTGATCCGCAGCCGCCTGACGCGCATCGACCGTGGCGCTGCTGGCGTCGCCACCGCGGCTACACCGTGTGTCGCCATGGCTTCCTCGACATGTGAGACGGCGATGCCGCGACGTGCGGCCACCCGCTGCGCCGGCGTGCCGCCGGGGGCGCTCGTGGTCATGACGCCTCTCCCATCGATGACAGCCAGCCGCTCACGTACACGCGGATCGATGGTCTGGATGCGGCTGTGCCACTCCGCGCCGGCGTACTCCGGCTGTTCGCATTGCATGTCCTTCAGGGCGCTCGGCCCGATGCCGCCGGTCAGCTCGACGAGCAGCTTGACGCGGTCAACGTAGTAGGTCAGCTCGGGGACCTGGCGATCATGTCGTGTGCCACGGAACGCCCCGTGGCCGTGAGGTAGTAGTTGTGCTGGCGGGTGTGCCCGGGCGTTCCTTCCCGACATCGAAAGACCAGTCCCGCGGACGCCAGGACGGACAGACCCTCGCCCGGCGGCTCGTAGGCCCCGAACCGGTAGCGGAGCATCTGGTAGCGGCGGGCCTCCGGTTCCTTGGAGGTGAAGATGCTGCCGGCCTGCTCCCGGAATGTGGGGTCGCCGTCTCCTCGGACCAGTCGAGCACCAACTCGGCCAGGTAGTCCGGGTTGCGCAGCCAGAAGTCCATCTTCTGCAGCACAACCTGGGTACGGAAGATCGCAACAGCGTCGGGTGGAGCCGCACGCCGTCTGGCTGACCGACATCACCGAGGACCCCACCGCCGACGGCAAGCTCTACCTCTGCGCTCAAGGACGTCCACTCCGGACGGATCGTCGGCTACTCGATGGATGCCCGAATGACCGCATCCCTGGCGGTGGCCGTACTCCGCAACGCCATCGCCCTGCGCTGCCCGGCCGGCACCATCGTGCACTCGGACAGGGGCAGCCAGTTCCGCTCGACCGCGTTCGTCCGCACCGTGAAGGACAACGGGCCGATCGGCTCGATGGGTCGGGCCGGCCGCCTCCGGGAAACCAACGCCGCTAGTCCTTCTTCGCGTTCCTGCAGAAGAACGTCCTGAACCGGCCACGTTGGACCAGCCACGAAGAGCTCCGGCTGGCGATCATCACCTGGATCGAGACACCTACCACCACCGTCGCCGGCAACGCCGCCTGGGACGGCTGACCCCCATCGAGTACGAGACACTGACCCGCGCCACTCACGCGGCCGGACCACCCACCCGACGAGTCAACCGGAGCGGGGGCAGTCCCAAACGGAGTCATGCCCGCCGCCCCAGGAACGGAACACGGCAACAGCGCTGCAACCGCCCGGGCTCACACCCGGACACCGTAGACCTGGCCCCGGCGACGCGGGCGGTCTGAGACCTGCTCATGGCCTCGGCCAGGACCGCTTGCTGGCCCCGCAGCAACAGCGCAGCATGCACCGCATATCTTCACGACCCTCGCCCGATGGCACCTTCCCGAGGAGGAAAGCATTCATGATCCGAGAACTGTCGACCCGTGACACTCGCCGAGTCAGGCCCGTCCAGCTGCGTACGTCTGTCGCAGCGGTGCTGGTGCTGCTGAGCTTCGGGCTGGCCGGCTGTGGAGACCCCGACGACGGTGGCGGCGGCGGGGGCTATGTCGCCCAGCAGCTCACCGGTCATGCGCCGGCGCCGGTGCGCCACTGATGCTTTGAGCGGGTGCAACAGGACCTCGGTGGAAAGTCCTGTCCCATCACACCCAGTGGACCTTCACCCCGCGCGGTCGTCCGGTGACGAGGACACCGACGCTCGTCCGGCGCATTGCGAGGCGACGCGCGAACGCGGAAGAGTAGTATGGCAACGCGGTCCGTCGGCGGCGGATGGGGGCGGATCTCAGCAGATGCCGTAGCCCTCTGACCTGGGCGATTCGGTCGAACATGAACGAGCAGGAGACGTCACGAATGTGACTGGGGGTCATAGCCTGGGGGCGGACGGTAGGTCCAGTTCTCCAGAGATTCTCCAGTATCGGCACCGCCTGAAGAACAACCCCATCCACCGGGCGGGCTCCAGGGCCACACGGAGCTGCAGCCAGGGCAGCGGCTCGAGTCCAGGCGGCTCGCTGCATCAAGGGGCTGGCGCCGACGGACTCCTGCCTGCCCTGACGAGCTCCCTGATGAAGGAGTGAGTGGCGGGCAGGCGGGCGGACGACTCGATCCGCTCGCGCCCGTCAGTGACGGATGTGCTCCCGGTCGACGTGTCCGGCGGGACTGCCCTGTCCGCGCAGGGCAGGCGGCGTCGACCTGTCACAGTCGATCTCCCAGACCGAGACGCCGGTGTGCGACGTGTGCGCGTTCGACTGCCGTTGACGCGGCGTATCGGGACAGCATGTCGTCCGACCGCCAGCCGGCAAGCATCATCAGATCCCGCTCCTGCCCCCCTCCAGCGAGCCAGCGGTGAGCGAACGCGTGCCGGAAGCGGTGGGGGTGCACGCCGGTGACCCCAGCAGCGGCGACGCGGGCATTCAGGACGTCGCGGGCGCCGTCGGGGGTCATGGGACCGCGCTGGCCGAGGAGCAGCCGCGAGGAGCGGGCGTAGGGATGCTGGGCCCGCACCCGGAGGTAGCGGTCGAGGGCCTGGGCGGTCTTGGCGCCGAACGGCACGATCCGGGGGCGGGAGCCCTTGCCGGTGACGTAGGCGAGCTCCCGGTCGAGGTCGACGTCGGTCAGCTTCAGGCCGCACAGCTGGGACACCCGCACGCCGGTGTCGACCAGCAGGCGCAGGATGACTTCATCGGCCACGGGGGACCGCACAGGTCTTGAGCGCAGCGCGGAGATTTCGTCGTCGGACAGGATCGGGACCGGCTTCTCCGGTGCGGCCGGGATCTCGATGCCGTCGGTCGGGGCGACGTCGAGTTCGCCTTCGGCGACCAGCCACCGGCAGAACCGGCGCATCCCGCGCAGCCGGGTGGCGACGGTGGGGGGCTCGGCGGTCTTGGCGAGGTCTGCCGGCCAGGCGGCGACCGCGTGCCGGGTCAGCTCGTCGAGCACCGGCTCGCGGCCGCGCTCGGTGAGCCAGCCGCTGACGTAGCGGACGTTCTGGCTGTACAGCTCGATCGTCCGGGGCGCCTTCGCGGCGGCAGGGGAATTACGTCGGAAGAACGCCAGCAGGTCGTAGAGACGGATCGGCACGCGGGCAGCTATCCGGCTAGTGAGCGCTGCGCCAGGCCCGGGACAACGCCGAAATCACTCGTTTCCGCTGGTGGGGCGCTTGGCGCGGCTGGGCTGCACCCGCATCGGCTCGCCGGGCATCTTCGGGGAGCGCACACCGCGAGCGCTGTTCATGCGGCAGAACCGCAGGTCGCGCGGAAGCGTAGGTGGGTGGGTTATCGGGGCGAGTTCCTCGTCCGCACGTCCGCACGTGGAGACGCCGACCGTGGCCCTCAGCGCGGTGTCCGGGCGAGCGCCGGACCGGGGCCACGGGCGCCCTTCTACTTCCCAGGCCTGCGGCAGGGTGACTACCTGGACTCACCGTCACGGTGCCAATCGGTTGCGGGCTCGGGATCTCCGGCGGCGGCAGCGACCGCACGGTTGATCAGAGGCTCCGGCAGACCTGCCTGTTCGCCGTTCCACCGCACCCAGTCCGGCAGCAGTGCCTTCGCCGCAACCGTGACGGGGTGCTCGGGAATCCAGTCACTGATCAGGGTGAGCAGGTACCGCGCGCGGTGTGGTGAGGCCGTGTGCTGGGTACCCGGCAGGGCACCCTCGAGCCACTCTCCCGCCAGAGCGTCGACTGCCTCGGGATCGGGTTCGGTTCCATGGGTGGTGCGATACCAAGCCGTGAACGCCTTCGTCATCGGCTCGGTGTCGATATCGCGGAACAGCGACCTCGCCTCGGGGAGCGCCATCCCGCGCTTTCGCAACGCCTGCGCGAGATCGTGGACACGGCGGGGCGCCCGGAACCAGTTGTCCGTCACGGACCTCGGCTCCGTCCCCTTGATCACCTCCTCGCCGGTTTCGCAGTAGACCAGGCAAGACAACTGTTCGGCCGTCTCGACCGGGCTGGGGTTGGCGTGGTCAGCCGCATCGCCCACCCTGGCCCGCCAGGCGGCGGCCGCCTGCTCCACGTCGTCGAAGACACCCGCGTGAACCAGCTCGACCAACCCGCACGCGTCGATGTCGAACAGGAACACCGACCGATCGGTGCCGTCCGGATAACTGAACCCGGCGATCACTGCGAACCGGGCGCCGTAGGCATCGCGCACCTGCCACACCTCACCGGTGGCGCGGATCCGCGGAAGCAGGCGCAACCACTCCGGCTGCGACTGGAGAGCCTCCCTCCGCAGCTCCTTCCGCGCCTGGCCCAGCGCGGTCTGCACCGCTGCGGACAGCGCGGGGGAACCGATCGAGGCCAGGCCGTGCAGCAGCCACCACGGCGCCTGCCAGGCGCCGTGGTGGCCGGCCTCGACCCGGATCCGAGCCACCGCAGCCTCGGCGAGCTGCTCGAACCACCAGTCGAACCACAGTCCCCGATGCGCCTCATGGATGATCCGGTGCAGCTCGGCGCCCAGCAGTCCGGCGGTCACGTCTTCCAGCTCGCGCGGGCCCCGCGCAGCCAGGACGACACCCGCGCGGTCCAGAACACCCTTGATCGTTGGATCGAACCACTCCGGCCGTTCCCGTGGGCCGGCCAGCGACCCCAAGACGCTCCACGCCGATGGGCGCCCACCGGCCGACGAACCGCCGGCGCCGCGACGCCCGGCGCTCGGCCGACCGGACGCCTTCCCCTTGGTGTGCTTTGCCGTCCTGCGTTTGCGACCACGCGACACCGGCGACATGCACCCGATGCTAAGGGGCGTCGCCCGGGCGGACCGGGCTCCGCCGGGTTGCCGTGACGCCCCTTCAGAGACTGTCGAGGCGTCACCGCCGGCGACCGCGTCCGACCGCAGGAACATCGGTATCGGGAGAGCCGGGAGCGGGCTGGCCGAGGACGAGGCGAGGACGCCGGTGGCGACGTCGTGGTAGTCGTGCACTTCAGTGGTGACCAGCCACCGGGTGAAGAACCGCCAGCGGGGGGTGAGGCGGTGGCTCCTTGCATGAACTGAGGGATGTAAGCAATATGCAAGCATGCCGCATGTTCTGGTCCGTGATGTCCCCGAGGACGTTCACGCCGCTCTGCAGCGCAAGGCCGATCGTCGCCACCAGTCGCTGCAGCAGTACCTCGTCGTCGAGTTGCGCCACCTCGCCGAACATCGCTCGGTCAGCGAGGTCCTCGACGAGGTCGAGGCCCAGCACAGCGGTCGCGTCGGCTTGCAGGCGGCAGTGGCCGACTTGGACGATGAACGCTCGCGGCGATGATCGTCCGGGTGACCGCACGGTGATCGTCGTCGACGCATCCATCCTTGCCAACGCTCTGGCCGACGATCACGACGATGGGGACGCCGCGCGCGATGAGCTGCGCGCCGCCGATCAGGTCACCGCTCCTGACCTGGTCGATGTCGAAACCGTGTCGGTGCTGCGGAAGCGATGGCTGGGTCGCACGCTGACCGACCAGCGCTTCGAGGCCGCCGTCGCACATCTGCAGCAACTGCAGTTCGAGCGTGTTCCGACGCTGCGATTGATGCGGCGCGCCTTCGAGTTGCGTGACAACATCAGCGCCTACGACGCCTGTTACGTAGCCTTGGCCGAGCTCTTGGCCTGCGAGCTGATCACGGCGGACGGTCGGCTGGCCGCCGCTACCGGCCCTCGGTGCGCCATCCGCGTCTTGCGCTCACCGCGCATCCCGCAAGATGTGCCGGTCGAGGATCGCTGACCGGTACCGGCAATGGCCCCAGCAGGCCGTCCAGGCCGATCGAGACGCGGCAGGCAGCTCCGAGAAGTGAGCGCTGCGCTCGTGCCACACCTGCCGATGGACTACTCGTTCGTGCTGGTCGCCCGCTTGGCCCGGCTGGGCTGCACCCGCATCGGCTCGCCGGGCATCTTCGGGAAGCTAGCCCTGTAAGCGCTGTGCGGAACGGTCTACCAGCAGGTAGCGGGGGAGCGTGGCTCGGTGAGTTATCGGGCGAGTTTTCGGCGCTCGAAAGACGGCCCCGCCGGGTGTTAGCGCACCGGGCGGGGCCTCGATCCCTCACCCCACGGAGGCGAGAGACCGTGCCGAACCGTACCCCTGACCGCCGACCGGATCACCCATGAGCGTCGCCTGCATGACGTGGGTGTTCACCCACTCCAGCTCCGCCGGGGCCGACCGGCTGCTGCTGCTGGCCATCGCCGACCACGCCGGGAACGACGGAGACGACGCATGGCCGTCGGTGCCCACCTTGGCCCGCAAGACCGGGTTCAGTGAGCGCAGCGTGCAGCGCGGGGTTGCCCGGCTGGAGGCGGGCGGGCATCTCGCTGTCGAGCGGGGCGACGGCCGGGGTGGGACCAACCGCTAACGGGTGGTGATGCAAAGAGATGCTCCTGACAGGACGACCTCCTTGAAGGCACAGCCGGAGCGTCGATCTGTCACCGGTGACGATCTGACACCCCCGCCGGTCAGCGGGCCTGTCGGTGACGATCTGGCACCCGGGGACGATCTGGCACCGGTGACACAGCCCTGTCACCGGGGTGGTGACACCCAGGTGTCACCCGAACGTCCTAGAACGTCCCTTACCCCCCTACCCCCCACGACGCCCAGACAGCGGGGCTCCCGTGCTGCCGGGACGAACCCGCGGGCTGTCGGTGCCGCAGCCGAGACTGTCGAGCGTGAGCGACTGGCGGCCCAACGACGCGCAGCCGTCGAGGACCGGCGGACCGCCATCGCAGGGTGTCGAACGTGCGACCCGGCCGGGTACCTGCCCGGCGGGCGGGTGTGTGACCACGACCCTGCAGCAGCCGAGCGTGCCGCCCGTGGCATGGCGCTTGTCCGCGAGCAACTGGCCCGACGAACGGCGGTAACTCGATAAACCGAGCCACCGCGCAAGGCGGCCCCGCCCCGGTCTCGACACCGGAACGGGACCTTGACCCCTCACCCTGCGATGGAGAGCGAGAGACCCGTGAACGACCACCACCGACCGCGCCTCAATCATCAGCCGTCGCCCGTCGTGGGCCGAGGAAGTCCGCATCAGCGCCGAGAGGTCTGTTGAGGGCGCGACCGACAGCGATCTTCAGGGCGTTCAGCGGGGGTCGGAGCGCAGCCGTTATCGGGGGCCGTGCCAGGCGTGCCGCCGTAGGCCGCCGACGTCCCGGACGGGAGCGGAGTCACGGGTTCCAGGTAGTGGTGAACCACGCAGTCGACTACTCGGGCTTGTCTACCACTACTCGGGGGGTGTCTGGGTGGCGGCTTGCGTTGAGAAAAACCAACGCCGGACATCTCCGTACACCGGCAGTATGGACCTCGAACCGGAGAGCCCTCCGAATCAGAGCGCCACCACAGGGAGTCCTCGTGCGCAAGCCTGTTGCAGAATCGATCTTCACGCGTCGAGTCGCGGGCGCTGTGGTCCTGCCCGGAATGGTCGCCGGGATGCTGATGTTCGCCGGCCCCGCGTCGGCCGCGACCAGCACGACCTCGGGGATCTGCAACGGCGTGGTGAACCAGTTCGCGCACTTCGGGACGGTGCAGGAGAACCTGCTGCGGGCCGCGGCCCGCAAGAACGCCGAGATCATCGCCAAGCTGCAGGCTGAGAAGCTGGCGCTGGAGACGACGAAGGCGACGCTGACCAAGCAGATCGCGGACGCCAACGCGCTGATCGCCAAGCTGACCGCGGAGAACCTGGAGCTGGACAAGCAGATCCTCGCCGCGACCGCAGACCTCAAGACCGCGACCGACGCCGCCGACGCCAATGCCGCTGCGATCAAGGCCGCCCAGGACGCCCTGGTCCCGCTGAAGGCCGATCGGACCCTCGTCGAGAACGAGCTCGCGCCCCTGGAGAAGCAGCTGGCCGACCTGAAGGTCCAGGAGGCCGAGCTCGTCAAGCAGGCCGCGGCGCTGCAGCTGCAGATCGACGAGAAGAACAAGGCGATCAAGGCCGCTGAGGCGGAGCTCATCCCGCTCAAGGAGGCTGCGGCCAAGGCACTGGAAGACTTGACGGCGCAGAACACGGCGATCACCACGGCCGAGGGTGAGCTGAAGACGCTGACCGCAGTCGCCGAGCAGGCTGCGAAGGACGCGGCTGCTGCGAAGACGGCGGTCGAGGACGCCGAGAAGGAGCTCGCCCGGCTCGAGGGGCTGGGCACCACGGCGCAGCAGGAGCTCGACGCGCAGAAGGCTAAGGTCGCGGCGGCGAAGGTGACGCTGGGCACGCTGGAGGGCGAGGCGAAGAAGGCCGCGGACGCGGTCACCGCCCAGAACACCGCGATCGAGACGGCCAAGAAGGAGCTTCTCGCCGCCGAGGCGACAGCAAAGGGCGCCGCCGAGGCGCTGGCCGCCAAGGAGGCGGCGATCATCGTGGCCAAGCAGGAGCTCACGCCGCTGCAGGCTGCCGCCAAGAAGGCCGATGACGCTGTCGTCGCTAACACGGCCGCGATCACGACGCTCACGGGCGAGATCGCCGCGCTGGAGAAGCAGATCGCAGCCAAGAGCACCGAAATCGCAACCAAGGAAGCTCAGCTGGCGCAGGCCAAGACGGACCTGGCGACGTTGGAGGACCGCAAGGTCTTCCTCGAGGCCGAGATCAAGCGGCTCAGCGCGATCAAGGACAACAAGGACGGCGAGAAGAAGACGCGTGAGGCTCTTATCGCGCAGTACGAGGC
>JALYNA010000169.1 GCA_030773455.1 Actinomycetota bacterium | reverse complement strand
GGTGGCTCTCCCGGTCGCCCGGCTCCGGGGCGAACTGCGGGTCCTCCGACCGCTGCATGGTCGGGAAGTCGTCCTGGGAGACGTCCGGGACGCCGTTGTCCTCGGGGAAGACGTCCCGGGCGGTCTGGCCCTCGGGGCCGGTGGCCCCCGTCTCACCGCGGACGTCCTCGCGGGTCCCGGTGAGGCCCCGCTCGTCGTCGGGGAACTCGGTGTCGTTGAGGGCGGAGTGGATCGCTCCGCGGTCGCTCGGGTCCGGCGCGGTCATGGGGTTGCCTCCGTTCTGCGTGCGTCCGCGGTGCGCACGCTCGTCCGTCCGGGGGACGGGGAGACCGGTCGGGTGACCGGCGTCGAGATCTCGCCCTACCCGTCGGACTCCGCCCCATGCGTGACCCGGTGGGCAGTGCCCGCATGGTCGTACGGGCACCGGGTAGCAGGACCACATGACAATCGCAGGCGTGCAGCGGATCGGGGAGCCGGTGCGCCGGTGGGCCAACCACCAGAAGCGCGAGTACACGCAGGGAGAGCCACGCCCGCTGGGCGGCGACCTCGGCGCCATGGGCGTCTACCTGGGCCTGGTGTCGGCCGGTGCGGCCGCCGTCCGCGCCTCCGGCCGGGAGCTGCCCGATAGGATTCCGCCGGGCGACGCGGCACTGCTGGCGGTGGCCACCTTCCGGCTGGCCCGGCGGATCGCCAAGGACCCGGTGACCAGCCCGCTGCGGGCGCCCTTCACCACCTTCCAGGGCCCGTCGGGTCACGCCGAGGTCGCCGAGGAGGTGCGCGAGCACGGCGGCGTCAAGCACGCCGTCGGGGAGCTGCTCACCTGCCCGTTCTGCCTGGCGCAGTGGGTGGCGACCGGACTGGTCTTCGGCTACGTGACCGCGCCGAAGGCCACCCGTCTGGTCGCCCTCACCATGACCCTGGTCGCGGGTTCGGACGTCCTGCAGTTCGTCTACGACTCGATCCAGAACGGCGCGCTGGCACCGGGGGGCGAGGAAGAGGCCGGCGTGCAGTGAACCCCTCCGTCCGGAGGAGGCGGCACAGCTGGACCTGCCAGGGCGCGTCCTGCGGGCCTATCCTGCGATCTTGACCGCCCGCCTTCCCCGCCTGCGGTCGCGGACCCGAACTGTGGACAGGAGCACGGCATGCGGTCGATCTGGCGCGGGGCGGTGTCCTTCGGCCTGGTCAGCATCGGCGTGAAGCTGTACACGGCCACCGAGGACCACGACATCCGGTTCAACCAGGTGCACGCGACCGACGGCGGGCGCATCAAGTACCGGCGGGTGTGCTCGATCGACGGCGCGGAGGTCGAGTACTCCGAGATCGCCAAGGGCTACGAACTGCCCGACGGGCAGCTGGTGGTGCTCACCGACGAGGACTTCGAGGAGCTGCCGCTGGCCTCGCGCCGGGAGATCGAGGTCCTGCAGTTCGTCGACCAGGACGAGATCGACCCCATCCAGTACGAGAAGACCTACTACCTGGAGCCCGACGCCTCGGCGATGCGCCCGTACGTGCTGCTGCGCGACGCGCTGGAGAACGCCGGCCGGGTCGCCATCACCAAGATCGCCATCCGGTCGCGCGAGTCGCTCGCGGCGCTGCGGGTGAAGGACGGCGTGATGGTGCTGCACACCATGCGCTGGCCCGACGAGATCCGCCGTCCCGACTTCGCCTTCCTCGACGAGGACGTCGCCGTCCGGCCGCAGGAGCTGCAGATGGCCGAGGCGCTGATCGGGTCGATGACCGGTGAGTTCGACCCGACCGAGTTCACCGACGACTACCGTGAGGCCATGGCCGCGCTGCTGGAGGCCAAGCAGAGCGGCGGTGAGGTGCAGCCGCTGCCCGAGACCGCGGACTCCGGCGCCGCGGTCGTGGACCTGATGAGCGCGCTGCGCCGCAGCGTGGACGCCGCCCGCGGCAGTGCCTCCGCCGAGGAGGCCCCCGCCGAGCGCGCGCCGGCCAAGAAGGCGACCGCGGCGAAGAAGGCGGCTCCCGCCGACGACGGCGACGCTGCGCCGACCCGCCGGACGACGGCCAGGAAGACCACGTCGGCGAAGAAGGCGACCGCCGCCGACGAGCCGACGCCGGGGAGTAAGGCGGCCGCGGCGAAGAAGACGGCGGCGAAGGCCCCGGCAAAGAAGAGCGCGGCGAAGAAGGCCACCGCCGGGGAGCCGGCGGCCAAGCGGGCCCGCCGTACCGCCTGAGGTGCCCGCCCGGGGGAGTGCCCGGCCGTCGACGCCGCCGGCCGGGGAACCGTTCGTGGTGCACCAGCGCTCGTCGGGCGCCGGCGGCACGCGCGTCGAGCTGCGC
>JALYNA010000168.1 GCA_030773455.1 Actinomycetota bacterium | reverse complement strand
CCGTTCACCACCGCCAACTTCGGCTGGCCGCGGCTGGTCGGCCACAACGCCATGGGACTCCAGGGCATCTTCGGCACCCCGCTGGACGTCGCCGCCAGCTACATCATCCTGTTCACCATCTACGGCGCCGTCCTGGCCGCCTCCGGCGCCACCCGGTTCTTCATCGACCTGTCCTTCGCCGCGTTCGGGCAGTCCCCGGCCGGGCCGGGGCGCACCGTGACCCTGTCGGGCTTCCTGCTCGGCACGGTGTCCGGGTCCGGCGTCGCCACGACCGTCACCCTCGGTGGCATCGCCTGGCCGCTGCTGCGGAAGGCCGGCTACCCCAGGGAGGCCGGCGGCGGCGTGCTGGCCGCCGCGGGCATCGGCGCGATCATGTCGCCGCCGACCCTGGGCGCGGCGGCGTTCATCATCGCCGAGCTGCTGCAGGTCTCCTACCTCGAGGTGCTGATCTGGGCCACGATCCCGACGCTGCTGTACTACCTGGGGATCATCCTGGCGATCGAGATGGACGCGCGGCGGCACAAGACGCACACCGTGGACATGGAGACGCAGTCGGCCGGGAAGCTGCTGCTGCGCTTCGGTTACCACTTCCTGTCGCTGGTCGCGATCGTCTTCTTCCTGGTGCTGGGCTACACGCCCTTCCGCGCGGTCGTGTACGCCACCGTCCTGGCGCTCGCGCTGAGCTTCCTCGACCGGCGGTCGTGGATCACGCCCCGGCGGATGTGGAGCGCGCTGGCGCAGGGCGCGACCGGGGCCCTGTCGGTCATCCCGGTCATGGCCGTCGCCGGCATCATCGTCGGGGTCATGACCCTGACCGGGCTGGCGCTGCGGCTGGCCGGGATCATCGTCGACTTCTCGAACGGCAGCGTCGTCCTGACCGCGGTCTTCTCCGCGGCGGTGGTCGTCCTGCTGGGCCTGGCGGTCCCGGTGACGGCGAGCTTCATCATCTCGTTCGTCGTCATTTCGCCGGCGCTGCAGCAGGTCGGCGTCGAGCCGTTCGCCGCGGCGATGTTCATCTTCTACTACGCAGTGCTCAGCGAGGTCTCCCCGCCGACGGCGCTGTCCCCGTTCGCCGCCGCGGCCATCACCGGCGGCAAGCCGGTCAAGACGATGTGGCTGACGTGGAAGTACACGCTGCCGGCGTTCCTCGTGCCGTTCATCTTCGTGCTCTCCCCGCGCGGCGTCGGGCTGCTGTTCGAGGGCGGTACCGGCACGGTGGCGATCGCCTTCGTCACGTCGGTCTTCGCCGTCGCGGCGCTCGCGGTGGTCACCGGCGCCTGGCTGTTCGGCCCGGCGCGCGTCCCCGAGCGGTTGCTGTTCCTCGTCGCGGCGATCGCGCTGCTGGTCATGACGCCGACGTTCATCGGGGTGGGTGCGGCCTTCCTGGTCGCCGGCGTGGTCGTGCACCTGATCACCCGCCGCCGGGGCAGGACGGACGGCGAGACCGCGTCCCCGGCCGTCGACAGCGGGCCGGCCGACGTCTCACCGGTGGTCACGCAGCCGGGGAGCGCGCCGTCGGCGTCCCCCGTCGCCGGTACCGCCGCACCGGCCGACCGCTCCCGGACGGAGCGGTGAGCCCTCGGCTCATCTCCGGCGTCGCCGACCTGCACGTGCACGGGGCGCCCAGCCTCGTGGCCCGGCACGGCCTCGACCACGAGGTCGTCGGCGCGCACGCGCAGGTCGGTATCGACCTCGCCGTCCTCAAGGCCCACGAGGGGTCGACCGCCGAGCGCGCCGCGCTGGCCGCCCGGCGGCCGGAGACGAACGGCGTCCGGGTGGTCGGCGGCATCGTGCTCAACTCGCCGGTCGGCGGGGCCAACCCCGACGCGGTGGAGGTCGCGGCCCGGCTCGGCGGGCGCGTGGTGTGGATGCCGACGGTCTCCGCGCCGGCGCACGTCGCGTCGGCGGCCCGCCCGGAGCTGTCGGTGCACCGGACGCTGTCCTTCCGGCAGGTCGACGTGCTCGGCGAGGACGGCGCCCTGCTGCCCGCCTGGCGGGAGGTGATCGACGTCGTCGCAGCAGCCGACCTGGTGCTGGCCTCGGGCCACCTGACCTGCGCGGAGGCGCTGGTGCTCTTTCGCGCGGCGCACGCCGCCGGGGTGCGCCGGATGCTGTTCAACCACCCGCGCATGCCGTTCCTGCGCTGGGACGACGCCGCCGCCCCCGAGCTCGCCCGCCTCGGCGTGGTGCTGGAGCTGGGCATCCTGCCCGACATCCTCACGACCGACGGGCCGCCGTCGACCACGCTGGGCGAGGTCTACCCGCACGACCAGCTGGCCTTCGGCGGCGACCTGGGCCACGCCGACCACCCGACGATGGCCGGCGCGCTGCCCGGCTGGCTGGCCGGCCTGGAGGCCTGCCTCGGCGAGGCGGGCACCGAGCGGGCGCTGACCACCGTCGGCCGCGAGCTGGTGCTCCGGTGATCCGGGTCGCGCTCCTACCGGGGGACGGCGTCGGCGAGGAGGTGCTCGACGGGCCGTCGCGGCTGCTGCGCCGGCTGGCCGCGACCGGGGTGGTGGAGGTGACCGGGCCCTGGCCGGTCGGTGCCCGCGCCGCGGCGGCGACCGGCGACGTGCTGCCCGCCGAGACGCTGGCCGCCTGCGACGCCGCCGATGCCGTCCTGCTCGGCGCGGTGGGGGAGGACCCCCGCGTGCCGGCCGGGGTGTGCCCCCGCCCGGAGGTCGCGCTGCACCGGCTCCGCGAGCGCTACGACCTGCGCATCTCCGTCCGCGAGATCCCGCTCGGCGGGGGCCGCGAGCTCGCCGTCGTCCGCAACCTCATCGGCGGCTCGTACGGCGGCGCCGCGGACCGGATGCTCGCCGAGGACGGCAGCGAGGCCGCCGACGTGCTGCGGCTGACCCGGGACCGGGTGGCCGAGGTCGTGCACATCGCCTGCGACGTACTCGAGCGGCGGGGCGGCGGGCGGCTGGCTTCCGTGGACAAGGCCAACCTGTACGCCACCGGCCGGCTCTGGCGGACGGTGACCGCCGAGGTGGCCGCCGAGCGCGGCGTCGAGGTCGAGCACCGCTACGTCGACCGGGCGGCCTACGAGCTGGGCGCCGGCGCCGCCGTGCCCGACGTCCTGGTCACCGAGGGCCTGCTCGGCGACATCCTCTCCGACCTCGCCGCCGGCCGGGCCGGCTCACCGGCACTGTGCGGGTCGGCCTCGCTGCACCCCGGCGAGCCGGTCCGCGGCCGGTGCGTCGGGTTGTTCGAGCCGGCGCACGGCTCAGCACCCCGGCGGGCGCTGCGCGACCAGGTCGACCCGCTCGGCGGCTTCCTGGCGCTGGCCGCCCTGCTGCGGCACTTCCCCGCCACCCGGGAGCTCGGCGAGCGGGTGCGGGCGGCGGTCGACGCGGTGCTGCGGCACGGCCCGTGGACCTACGACCTGGCGCCGGAGGGCACCGCGCCGGGC
>JALYNA010000167.1 GCA_030773455.1 Actinomycetota bacterium | reverse complement strand
GCGCCGAAGCGCTCGCCCAGCGCGCCGGCGAGTGCGTCGGCGCGCTGGGCATCCACGTCCAGGACGGTCAGCCGGCGGGTGCCCAGGGTGAGCAGCGCGTGCGCGACCGCAGCCCCGGCGCCACCGGCGCCGAGCAGCACCACCCGGTCCAGCGGGGCCTCGGGCAGGCCCCGGTCGAAGGCCCGGGCGAAGCCGGACCAGTCGGTGTTGTGCCCGACCGCCCGGCCGTCGCGGAGGACGACGGTGTTCACCGCACCCAGGGCCGCGGCGTCGGGGGAGAGTTCGTCGAGGTGTTCCAGCACCAGTTGCTTGCAGGGGTGGGTGACGTTGAGCCCGTCGTACCCCGCCAGCCGGGCGGCGGCCAGGATCTCGCCGATCGCCGACGCCGGCTTCTGCAGCCGGTCCAGGTCCAGGCGCCGGTAGAGGTAGCGCAGGCCCAGCTCGTCGGCCTCGCGCTCGTGCAGCGGTGGGGACAGCGAGGGGCCGATGCCGCTGCCGACCAGACCGACCAGGAAACCCTGCGAACCGTCCGTCACGGGACCGCCTCCGCTTATGTACCAGTTGGTGAGTTGTTGTGCAGCAGACCACATCGGGCGGCCGGGCGCCAGGGCCGGAGAAGCGGGGGCGGGGCCCTTGTGTTCTCCACCACGCTAATGTACCAAGTAGTTCATTGCGGACGTGGTGCCGGTCACCGCGCTCGCTCCCGCACCGAGCACCGCCGTCCCCGCGCCCACCGGCGCACCCCCCTTCCGTCCCAGGAGGACAGATGCGCGACACAGTGGCCGAGCCGGGCTCGCCCGAGCCCCTCGAGTTCAAGAAGACGCCCAAGAAGGCCGCGGCCAGCGGCTGGATGGGCAGCGCCCTGGAGTACTACGACTTCTTCATCTACGCCCAGGCCGCCGCCCTGGTGTTCCCGACGGTCTTCTTCGCCGAGTCTGACCCGCAGGTCGCCGTCGTCGCCTCGCTGGCCACCTTCGGCGTCGGCTACGTCGCCCGCCCGATCGGCGCCTTCGTCCTGGGCCACTGGGGCGACACCCACGGGCGCAAGAACGTCCTGGTCCTGTGCATGCTGCTGATGGGCGTGTCCACGTTCCTGGTCGCCCTGCTGCCCACCTACGAGCAGGTCGGGGTGCTGGCTCCCGCGCTCCTGGTCGGCCTGCGCCTGATCCAGGGCTTCGCCGTGGGCGGGGAGATCTCCGGCGCCAGCGCCATGATCGTCGAGCACGCGCCCTTCGGCCGGCGCGGCTACTACGCCAGCTACACCCTGCAGGGCGTGCAGGCCGGCCAGATCCTCGCCGCCGCGGTGTTCCTGCCGCTGTCGGCACTGCTGCCCGAGGAGGCCTTCCAGTCCTGGGGCTGGCGCATCCCGTTCCTGCTGTCGGCGGTGGTCGTCGTCGCCGGCTACGTGATTCGGCGGCGGGTCGAGGAGACCCCGGTCTTCCAGGAGGAGGCCGCGCACGGCGAGGTGCCCAAGGCCCCGATCGTCCAGGCGGTCAAGGAGAGCGGCTCGGACATGCTCCGCGTCGTCTGCATGGCGCTGATGAACGCCGTCCCCGTGGCGGCCACCGTGTTCGGCGCGGCCTACGCCACCAACGAGGCCGAGTACGGCATCGGCTTCAGCACCACCACCTACCTGTGGATCTCCGTGGTGGGCAACGTGGTCGCCGTCCTGCTGATCCCCTTCGTCGGCAACCTGTCCGACCGCATCGGCCGGCGGCCGTGCATCATCGTCGGCGCGCTGGGGTCGACGGCGCTGTCCTTCGCCTACCTCTACGCGATCAGCCAGGGCTCCGTGGTGGGGGCCTTCGTCCTCGCCATCCTCATGTGGGGCGTGGTGTACCAGGGCTACAACGCCGTCTTCCCGGCCTTCTACCAGGAGCTCTTCCCGGCCCGAACCCGCGTCACGGCCTTCGCGGTGTCGCAGAACCTGGGCACGATGATCACCGCCTTCCTGCCCACGCTGTACGCGATCGTGGCGCCGGGCGGGCCCAACGTGCCGCTCATCGTCGGCAGCATCACCTTCGGCATCGGGATCATCGCGGCGACGGCTGCCTGGTCGGCCCGGGAGACCCACCGGGTGCGGATGGACGACCTGGGCCGCAACGACGCCCCGGTGATGCCGCGCGAGGAGTACGAGCGCATCCGCGCCTCGGTGTGACGCCCTGACGGTGTCCTGGGCGGTCGGGCCGACAGTGCGTCGGCCCGGCCGCCTAGGCTCGTGCCCCAACCCACCGCCGGGAGGATCCGCCGTCGTGCCGCCGTCCGCCGCTCAGCCGCTGCCCGACGCCACGCTCGCGCCCGCGACCGGATCCCCACCCCGGCAGCGCGACGCCGAACGTACCCGCGCCGAGATCCTCGACGTGGCCACCAAGGAGTTCGCCGACCGGGGTTACGCCGGGGCGCGGGTCGACGAGATCGCCGCCAAGACCAGCACCACCAAGCGGATGATCTACTACTACTTCGGCGGCAAGGAGCAGCTCTACGTCGCCGTCCTGGAGCGGTCCTACAGCCGGATCCGCGGTCTCGAGCAGCAGCTCGACGTCGAACACCTGGACCCGGTCGAGGCCATCCGTGCGCTGGCCGGGCTCACCTTCGACCACCACGAGGCGCACCCGGACTTCATCCGGCTGGTCAGCATCGAGAACATCCACCGCGCCGAGCACGTCGCCCGCTCCGAGCGGCTGTCCAACCTGAACACCCGCGCCCTCGACGTCCTCGAGCGCATCCTCGCCCGCGGCCGGGCGGCCGGCGTCTTCCGGGACGACGTCGAGGCGCTGGACGTGCACCAGGTGATCAGCGGCTTCTGCATCTACCGGACGGCGAACCGGTACACCTGGCGAGCCCTCTTCGGCCGGGACATGCTCGACCCCGAGCGGCGCGAGCACCAGCGCCGGATGCTCGGCGACCTCGTCGTCGCCCACCTCACCGCCCGCTGAGAATGGGGCGGAACGGGCGCTTGGCGCCCAGCGATGTGCAGCTGTGGCGTGTTCTGTCCCGAGAACGCGCCACAGCTGCACATCACCCGGCGGCTACCGCGCGGCGTCAGCGCAGCGAGGACTCCGCCAGCTTGCGCTGCGCGTCGTCGGCGTCCCGCTGGCCGGGGCCGGCGTTGGTCGCGTCGGCCGGCAGGTCGGCGTCGGACGGGCCGTCGTGGCCGTCGTGGCCGTCGTGGCCGTCGTCGAGCATGGTGGCCTTGGTCGAAGCGGCTGCGGCCGGACAGCGCCGTGGCCAGCTGCTCGCGGTCGAGCTCCCTGGTCCACGTCGCGATCAGCACCGTGGCGATCGCGTTGCCCGCGAAGTTGGTCACCGCCCGCGCCTCGGACAAGAACCGGTCGATGCCGACGATCAGGCCGACGCCGTCCAGCAGGTCCGGGCGGTGGGCCGACAGGCCGCCGGCCAGCGTGGCCAGGCCGGCGCCGGTGACACCGGCGGCGCCCTTCGAGGCGACGATCATGAAGGCCAGCAGTCCGATCTGCTCCCCGACCGACAGTGGGTCGCCCAGCGCCTCGGCGATGAACAGCGAGGCCATCGTCAGGTAGATGGCGGTGCCGTCGAGGTTGAACGAGTACCCCGTCGGGACAACGATGCCGGCGACCGGCTGGCTGACACCGGCGTGCTCCATCTTGGTGATCAGCCGCGGCAGGGCCGTCTCCGACGACGAGGTGGAGATGATCAGCAGGAACTCGCGCCCCAGGTACTTCAGCAGCGAGAAGACGTTGACCCCGGCGACCAGGCGCAGCAGCAGGCCGAGGACGACGAACACGAACACCGCGCAGGTGGCGTAGAAGCCGAGCATGATGATCGCGAGGCTGGTCAGCGCGTCGATGCCGGTGCTTCCGACGACCGCGGCGATGGCGCCGAACGCGCCGATCGGCGCTACCCACATGACCATCGCGAGGATGCGGAAGGCCAGCTTCTGCACGTGGCCGATGCCGCGCAGGATCGGCTCCCCGGCCCGCCCCATGGCCTGGAGGGCGAAGCCGGTGAGCAGGGCGACGAGCAGGGCCTGCAGCACCGAGCCCTCGGTCAGCGCCGACAGCAGCGTGGTGGGGATGAGGCCGAGCAGGAAGTCGGTGGTGCCGCCGGACTCCTCCACCGTGCCGGCCAGCTCGGCGCCCTCGCCGCGCAGCTCCTCGGACAGCGCCAGCCCGTTCCCGGGGTCGAGGAGGTTGCCCACGACCAAGCCGATCGCCAGGGCGACGGTCGACATCAGCAGGAAGTAGCCCAGCGCCAGCCCGCCGATGCGGCCGACCTTGGTCGCCTGCCGGATGGCGCCGATGCCCAGCACGATGGTGCAGAAGATGACCGGCGCGATGAGCATCTTGATCAGCCCGACGAACGCGGTGCCGAGCCACTTGAGCGAGACGGCGAACTCCGGGAAGGCGAACCCGACCGCGATGCCGGCGAGCACCGCGCCGATGACCGCCAGATAGAGCCAGTGGGTGCGGTCCCGCCGCTTCGCGGGAGGCGGCGCGTCGGCGACGGTGCCTGAGGCCATGACTGCTCCTGGGGAGTGTGAGAGGTGGGGGTCCGGCCCGGAGGAGCAGGACCGTCGCAGAAACGGTGCGGGGTAGCGGTGACCGCCGTCACGCATTCGTTCATTGCGTACACGCGGTTCCGGCGCGCGAACCGGCACTGGGCACACTGGCGGGCGTGCGCGTCCCCGCCTTCCTGTCGCACCGCCGCCAGGGTGACGCGAGCCTGGCCCGGCGGCTGCTGCTCCTCCAGGCGCTCGTGGTGGTGGTCGTCGTCGTGACCATGACCGCCGTGGTCTACCGGGAGGCGCGGCAGGCCGTGCGGCAGGCGGCCGAGGAGGAGACCACCGCGATCGTGGCCAGCCTGGCCGACTCGCCCCTGGTCCGCCGGGCGGTGACCGGCCCGGACCCGACGGGGGTGCTGCAGCCCTACGTGGAGGAGGTGCGCGCCGACACCGGGACGTCGTTCATCACCGTCCTCGCGCCGGACCGCACCCGCTTCACCCCCCCGACCCGGCGCAGATCGGCCGGCCCTTCATCGGCTCGATCGGCCCGGCCCTGGCGGGGGAGACCTTCACCGAGACCTACACCGGCACGCTGGGCCCGTCGGTGCGCGCGACCGGCCCGGTGGTCGACGACGACGGCGACGTGGTGGCCGTGGTCTCGGCCGGGGTCACCGTCGAGGCGATCGGGCAGGACCTCGCCGCCGCCGTCCCCGGCATCCTGGGGACGGCGGCCGCGACCCTCGCCGTGGGCGCGCTGGGCAGCGCGGCACTGTCCCGGCGGCTGCGGCGGCAGCCCCACGGGCTGTCCCCGGCGCAGCTGGCGCGGATGGTCGACTACCACCACGCCGTCCTGCACGCGGTCCGCGAGGGCCTGCTCCTGGTGGACGACGAGCAGCGGGTGCAGCTGGTCAACGACGAGGCGCGGCGGCTGCTCGGGCTGGCCGACGACCCCACGGGCCGGCACGTCGGCGAGCTGGGACTGCCGCCGGGGCTGACCGCGGCGCTGGGCCAGCAGCGCACCGCCGTCGACGAGGTGCACGTGACCGGCACCCGGGTGCTGGTCGTCAACCAGGCCCCGCCCCGGCCGGAGGGCCGATCGGCCGGCGCCGTGGTGACCCTGCGCGACCACACCGAGCTGCAGGCGCTGACCGGGGAGCTGGACAGCGTGCGGGCCTTCGCCGAGTCGCTGGGCGCCCAGGCGCACGAGGCGGCCAACCGGCTGCACACCACGGTGTCGCTGGTGGAGCTGGGCCGCACCCAGGAGGCGATCGACTTCGCGACCGCCCAGCTGGCCTCGGCCCAGCAGCTCACCGACCGCGTGGTCGATGCCGTCGGTGACCCGGTGCTGGCGGCGCTGCTGCTGGGCAAGGCCGCGACCGCGCACGAGCGCGGGGTGCTGCTGGAGGTCGACCCGGCGACGGCGGTGGGGGAGACCGGCCTGCCCGGCGGGGACCTGGTGACGATCGTCGGCAACCTGCTGGACAACGCGATCGACGCCGCATTGGCCGGGGACGCGCCGCGGGAGGTCCAGTTCGCCGCCGAGGTCGACGGCGGGCGGCTGGAGATCCGGGTCGAGGACACCGGCCCCGGCGTGCGCGAGGAGGACCTGCCGTGGCTGTTCGAGCGCGGCTGGAGCACCAAGGACACGACCGGGGCGCCGACCGGCCTGAGCCGCGGTGTGGGGCTGGCGCTGGCCGCGCAGGCCGTCGCCCGGCACGGCGGCACGCTCGCCGTCCGGCCCGGCCCGGGCGCGCTGTTCACCGTCTCCCTGCCCGTGCCGGTGCCGGCCGGGACCGCCCGGTGATCCGCGTCCTGGTCGTGGAGGACGAGCCGGTCGCCGCCGAGGCGCACCGCGCCTACGTGGACCGGACGCCGGGCTTCACCACCGCGGCGGTCGCCGGCACCGGCGCCGCGGCCCTCGACGCGCTGGCCCGGCAGCCGGTGGACCTGGTGCTGCTGGACATGAACCTGCCCGACGCCCACGGCATCGACCTGTGCCGTCGGATCCGCGGCGCCGGCGCGCAGGTCGACGTCCTCGCCGTCACCTCGGCGCGGGAGCTGACCACGGTCCGGGCCGCCGCCGCGCACGGCGTCGTCGGCTACCTGCTCAAGCCGTTCACCTACCCGGCGCTGCGCGACCGGCTGGCCGCCTACGCCGAGTACCGCGAACGGCTGCACGCCGGCGGGGACGCCGCCGGGCAGGACGACGTCGACCGCGTGCTCGGCGGCGTACGCCCCACCCGCCCGGGCGCCGCTGCCCAAGGGGATGGGCCGGGAGACCCTCGACGCCGTGGTCGCCGCCGTCCGCGCCGCCGAGGAGGGGCTCTCGGCAGCGGAGACCGCCGAGCTGATCGGCGCCTCGCGGATCACCGCCCGCCGCTACCTGGAGTACCTCGCCGACACCGGGCTGGTCGACCGCGCGCCCCGGTACGGCGGCGCCGGCCGCCCGGAGCTGGAGTACCGCTGGCGCTGAGCCGCGTCACCCTCCACTGAGTACGGCCGACGAGGCCGGACGGACCCGGCCACATCGCCGCGGTGCGTTGGGCCGGTCGCGGATGGCCGGGACGCCCGGTCTCGACGTCCTGGTGATCGATCTGGACGCGCACGTTCTGGTCGGCACAGCGAGAAGGACACCAGCGGCCGGAACACCTCGTCGCACCCACGGCTCGAGCGGGCTACCTCGGCCGTCAGCCCATCACCGATGCACCGACCCGGCCAGACTCACAGTCAGTCCAGGCGGAACTTATTGCCCTCGGGGTCGGACATCATGATGAAGCCTGCGCTCATCAGGGGCGCGGGCTCGTAGCGACGTACCCGTGTCGCTCCCAGCGCGACGAGCCGGTCGCACTCGACCTCCAGCGCCGCCATCCGCTCCTCTCCCTGCATCCCGGGAGCCGCCCGGACGTCGAGGTGGACGCGGTTCTTGGCGACCTTGTCCTCCGGCAGCTGCTGGAAGAACAGTCGTGGGCCGTGCCGGTCCGGGTCCTCGATGGCCGCTCTCGTGTTGCGCTGCTCCTCCGGTACGCCGACCCGGGCGAGGAAGTCGTCCCACGCGGCCAGCGGGTCGGCGTCCTCGGGCAGGTCGACTCCGGGCGGGCCGGGGTGGACGTAGCCCAGTACGTCGCGCCAGAAGGACGACAGCGCCCGCGGGTCGTGGGCGTCGAAGGTGGCCTGGATGTGGCGGCTCATCGGGTTGCTCCTCTCGCAGCAGCGCTCCATTCACGCCGACCGGGACCCGGAGCCCGGTTTCGCCGAGGCCGCGCCCCCGACCCAGCCGGACGTCGAGATGGGTCTCGAGCTGCTCGAGCCCGGTGGCCGCGCTGCCGACGTGTTCCCAGGCGGCGGTAGGTCTTCTTGATCGAGAGAACGATCGCCAGGCGCAGCTCCCCGGGCGGTCCAGCCTGCGATTCAGACCGTGTGTGCGCGAATGCACCGACGACAGCCTCCACCGGTGGCGCGTCGTCGAGTGTCCGCTCTCCTGTTCGGATCGGCCCTTGCCGGTTGGTGATCGGGCAGGCTCACCGGCATGAGCGACACCGCGCAGGTCGCACTGACCGTCGTCTGCTACGTCGTGTCGGTGCTCGCCCAGTTGGCCGGCCTGGCCCTGATCGTCAAGGAGGTACAGAGGACCGGCCGTGCCCTCGCTCGCTGGCGGGCCATCCGCGAAGAGGCGGGCAAGGCCGACTCCTCGGGACAGCGGGGCGAGCTGGGCGCAGTCGTGGATCACGTGCTGGGCAACCAGTTCGATCGGACGAGCGCTGTCGTCCTGCTGGTGATCGGCGTCGTGGTCGGCGCGCTGGGGAACTTGCTGAGCCTCTGAGCGAGCCTCTCTGCGGGAACCGCGAGCCGGGGAACCTGGGGACGGATCCGCGCCTGCCTGCTGTGTGCGGCCCTCTCGCACGCCACTCCGTTGCCCAAGCGGCGCGTGGCGTGGACATTCGCGAGCTTCGACTGGCACGCGGACTGACACCGCCGTCGCCGGATGTGGTCCGATGGGGATCGTGATCGCCGAGTTCCCGGATCCTGACGGGCGACGGGCCGTGAGTCGGGTGCTGGGCGCGGTCAGCGGCGTGTGGGGATTGCTGTTGCTGGTCCGGCCCCGGCCGATCATCGGTGCCCTGTGCCCCGAGTTCCCCGAGACCAAGCAGTGGGTGGCGCGCGTGCTCGGCGCCCGGTTGGTGGTGCAGCACGTCGTGGTTCTGGCGTCCCCCACCCGCCGGCACGTCCGCGCAGCCGTCTCGGTGGACGTGCTCCATGCGGCGAGCATGGTCCCGCTGCTTGGGTCTCCTCGGTACCGCCGTGCCGCGCTGATCAGTGGCGGATACGCGGCCTGCTACGCGGTCACGGCGCCGGCCTTCGTCCCACGCTCATAGAGACGGTCGTGGCACGAGCACCTCGAGCACGAGGAGCGGAGGTCCGGCGAGGCGGCGCCCTGCCCTACCGGACGCCGACTGCAGCACCTCTCCATGACCCCACGGCCGGCGACCCAGGCGCTCCGCAGCTCTACTCACCCTCTGCTGAGCCGGGGCACCCGCCGCTGCGCCGGTCCGCCGGCGGCGAGGGCCACCACCAGCCCGGCCGCGACGGCCGGCACCCGCGGCAGGTCCGGGACGAACGGTGGGCCCGCCTGGGCCAGGTGGTCGACGTCCCGGCCAGGATCGGTGAAACCAGTCAGGCCCCGCGAGGCGCCTGCCATTGGCCGGCAGGCAGGGGCCGTGTCGGACGCGGCACGGCCACCGCCCGCGGGGCTCAGCCGCCGGCCTTCTCCTGCTCGTACCGCTCGGTCATCGTCGCGACGGCCTGCAGCTGCGCGGCGGCGTAGTCCTCGCGCCTGCCCGTGGCGTGCGCCTTGGCGTTCAGCGTCTGCTGGGCGTGGGATACCTCGCCGCCCTGGAAGTGCGGCATGACGTGCTGGGCGATCAGCTCCCAGGAGCGCTTCGTCGCCTGGGGGTTGGCCCACTCGTGGCCCAGCAGCAGCATGCAGCCGAAGCCGCCGGACTGGTCCCACAGCTTCTGCACCTGGGCGCGGGCGTCCTCGACGGTGCCGATGGCGCCGATGCCAGCCTCGTTGATGAAGTCGATCATCTCCTTGGCGTCGCCGCCCTCGACGGCCATCTGCGGGAAGGCCGCCGTCTTCTGGAAGTAGCGGAACCAGGTCTCGATCCCGTACTGGACGTCGGCGTAGGCCTGCTCGCGGGTCTCGGCGACATGCATGAGCCCCACGAGCCGCCAGTCGCGGCGGGAGGGGGTCTGGCCGTGGTGGGCGGCGCGCTCCTCGACGACGCTCCAGTGGTGGGCCAGCGCGTCGAAACCCTCCTTGCTGAGGGTGGCGCCGACCGACAGCAGCCCGATGCCGTGCCGCCCGGCCATCCGCGGCCCGGTCGGCGAGGCGACCGCGGCGACGGCCACCTCGAAGCAGGGCTGGGTGTAGGGCCGCAGGTGCAGCCGGGCGTCGATCAGGTTGTGCGTCTTCGTCTGCTGGGTGACCGTTTCGCCGCGCAGCAGCCGCATGATGATGTCGAGGTCGACCTCGAGCAGCTCGCGGGTGTCGGTCGGGGTGAGCCCCAGCATCATCGAGTCGGTGGGCAGGGAGCCGGGTCCGCAGCCCAGCATCGCCCGGCCCCGGGTCAGGTGGTCCAGCATCACCATGCGCTCGGCCACCCACAGCGGGTTGTGGTAGGCGATCGAGGTGACGCCGGTGCCGAGCTTGATGTGCCTGGTGCGCTCCGCGGCGGCGGCGATGAAGATCTCCGGCGAGGCGATGATCTCGGTGCCCGCCGAGTGGTGCTCGCCGATCCAGGCCTCGTCGTACCCGAGCCGGTCGAGGTGCTCGACCAGTTCCAGGTCCCGCTGCAGGGCCAGCGTGGGGTTCTCCCCGGCGGGGTGGAAGGGGGCGAGGAAGGTGCCGAAGCGGAGCCGGTCCATGGGTCCTCCTGAGGTCGGGGTGAGGAACGTCCTGAACGTAACGGAGCTCACATCCGGGCGTCGCTGCACCTGTGCTCCGCCCGCGCGGGACGTCGCCGCTGCGGCGGGGTCCGGCCGCCGGTGACGGTCCGCGAGCTCGTCGTCCTCGGCACCGCCAGCCAGGCGCCGACGCGGACGCGGAACCACAACGGCTACCTGCTGCGCTGGGACGGCGAGGGCTTCCTGTTTGACCCGGGGGAGGGAACGCAGCGGCAGATGCTGCTCGCCGGCGTCCCCAGTAGCGCGGTCACCCAGATCTGCCTGACCCACTTCCACGGCGACCACTGGTACTGATCGTACAGATCGGGGTACCGTCTGACCCGTGACAGCGACCCTGAGCCAGCGGAGCGACTACAGCCCTTCTGGCCTGCGCCTTCCCGCTGAGCCGCTGGTCCTCGACGTCTACGCTCGGCAGTCCATCGACAACGCCGACGGGATCGAACGGCAGATCGAGGACTGCACCCGCGAGATCGAGCGCATGGGCGGCACCGTGGGCCACCTCTACGTCGACAACGACCAGTCGGCCGCCAGCGAGAAGAAGCGCCGCAAGGGGTACCGACCGGAGTACCGACGGCTCATGGTCGACGTCGCGGCCGGGGCCAGTCGGGGGTTCGTTGTGCAGGACCAGGACCGGCTTATGCGCGACGTGATCGAGGGCGAGGACTTGATCAAGCTGGTCGAGCAGACCGGTGTGCGGGTGATCTTCGCTCGCTCCGGCGAGGTGGACCTGACCAACCCCGACCATCGGACCACCGTCCGCCTCAAGGCAGTCCTGGCGAGGCAGGAAATGGAGAAGAAGAGCCAGCGGGAGCGCCGCGCCGCCCGCGGCGCCGCCGAGAAGGGCAAACTCCCCCGCCGTCGGGCGTTCGGCTACAACCAGGACGGGACGATCAACGCCGCGGAGGCCGCCGTCGTGCGGGACGCCTTCGCGGCGCTGTTCCGGGGGGAGAGCCTGGCCGCGATCACCCGGGCGATGAATGCCGAGGGGCTGCCCACTGCGCGCGGCAACACCTGGGCAGACAATGGCGTCCGGGTGCTGCTGCTGAACCCGCGCTATGCCGCTATCCGCACGTACCACGGGAAGCCCGTCGCCGAAGGCACCTGGCCCGCGATCATCACCCGTGAGGAGCACGAGCGGGCCGTGGCCCTGCTCACCGACCCCACTCGGCGGACCAACCGCCTCGGCAGCGCCCGCAAGTGGCTGGGCGGGGGGCTCTACTACTGCGGAGCGTGCGAGGCTGCCACGGGAGAGCTGCGCCAACGGGTCGAGATCGCCAGCCGGAGCGCGCCCGGAGCTTCGAAGCGGGCCTACGTCTGCCGCAAGGAGTGGCACCTGTCACGCGCCGCCGAGGCGGTTGACGCCCTGGTCGTGGCCGTGGTCGAGGGTCGGCTGGCGCGGCCCGACGTGGCCGACCTTCTGGCCGGTGGCGCTCCGGAGCTGTCGCCGCTGCTGGCCGCGGAGCAGGAGTTGGAGGCGCGGATGGAACGGGCGCGCGACCGGCTCGACCGGGGCGTGCTCGACGAGGACGAGTTCGTGACAACCAAGCGGGCGATCAAGGCGGAGCTGGCCGTGGTCCGTCGCAAGAAGACGAACGCCGCCCGGTCCTCGCGGCTGGCGCAGCTCGGCACCGCCGAGGACCCGGTGGTGGCGTTCCGCGCGGCCGGGCTCGACGTCCGCCGCGAGGTCATCGACGCGCTGATGGATGTGGTGCTGCACCCGTCGCCGCGCAAGGGCCGCCACTCGGGCGGACACTTCGATCCGGCGACGATCGAGATTCGGTGGCGGACGACGTGACGGACAGCGTGAGGATCTTCTGCGACGCCGACCTGCAGATCCAGCGGGAGGTTATCGACGCCCTCTACTCGGTTGTGCTGCTCCCCTCCCCGCGGGGCAACCAGCAGCTTCAACCCGGAGTCGGTGGAGTTCGCGTGGCGCAGCGAGGACAGCGGCGTTGACGAGCGCGCCCGCGCCGCCTTCCACCGCGCCGCCCTCGGAGACTCTCCCGCCGCTGCTCTCGTCAACGCGGAGGACGTCGCCGCGGCGTGGACCGGGCTCGACGTCAGATCCCGCAAGGCCGCGGTAGACACACTCATGCGGGTGACCATTCTGCCGGCCGGCAAGGGCCAGCGGTTCGACCCCGAGCACCTGCGGATCGACTGGAGGACATCGTGAGCCCGGGGCGCGGTGGCGCACGGGACTACCGCCTGGTGATTACCTGCACTGGCGCCGGGTGTCACAAGCGGTGCGAACTGGCCACGCTGATCCCCGTCAGGCCACGTGCTGACCTCGCATACTTCGCGGAGGTAATGGGCGTCGACGTGCCTCCGCCCACTGGTGAATACGCCGAGGCGCTGGCCCGCGGTTGGGGGGTGCAAGGCTCCTATCGGCAGTTCTCGCCCGGAGGGGAGGTCAACGTTCCGGGCAGCAAGAAGACCCCGGTCCAGGAGTTCCCATTGCCCGACGGGGACGTGGTGCTCCGCCTCCAGTGCTTCCGGTGTCACCCCTCCGGGCGCGTTTATCCGGCAAGAGCCTCGACGTTGTTCTCCGAGGCTGATCGCAGGTTGACCGAAATGACGCCGCCTGTGTCGCGAGTCGAGCTGGACATCAGCGACCCTTCTGCGAGATACTTTTAGGAGCGCATCAACGCTGTGGGCCGCGGGGCCACGCCTTCCTCCGCGGAACTAGCGCCACTCGCCGGCATCTCTCCCGGCGGTGGCTTAGGTTCCGTGCCCGCAGGAGCCCAGCGTGTCAATGACGAGTGCCCGCGCCCGTCACAACTCTCTCAGGCGATACCGCCCCGCCGACGATCCGGAAGTCCTCGCGGCTCGACGTGATCTTCGCGCCGCCCGTCTCGCCGACTACATCGAGCGCGTCGTGTCCGAGGCGCCGCCCCTGACCAATGAGCAGCGGGAAAAGCTGGCGATGCTGCTCAGCAGCTCGCGGTCAGCCGGTGGTGCTGCCACGTGAGCGCAAGCAAAAGGCCGGCCCCTCCCCAGGTAGCCGGCCCCGCCGAAGTCGCCGCCAAGACGCTCTTCGACGTCGATTCTACGTCCCCGACCGACGAAACCGTGGGCGCGCAACTACGCCGACGTCGAGCCGCCTCGTTGCGCTGCGAACCGATGCGTGACGGCCGCCGGGACACCCTCGGCGGTCGCCGCCGGCCCCAGCAGGGCAAGCATCTGCTGGCCGAGGTCGGAAAGCGCACCGTCTGGCTCCGCGACGGCGACCGCGGCGACCGCGTCTTCGCCCTCCTCGATGCAGCACAGATCGAGGCCCGGCAGTGGGACCCCGACCGGCGCTCCTGGATGGTCAGCATCGCGCGAGCTGACGACCTCCTGGCCTTCGCCGAGTTCTCCCAGCGGTGGACCGTCTCCATTCAGGCGGTCGACAGATGACGTGGACGAAGCTCGGCGAGGAATGGCCGGATTCGGCCCGTGAGCTCACCGATGGCGCCTTCCGCACACATGTCGAGGCGCTCTGCTGGTCGAACCGCCGCGGCCTCGACCTGACGATCCCCAAGCGGGACCTCAAGCGCTTCGCGGAGACCGACGATCCCGACACTGCCGTGAAGAACCTGATCGCCGCTGGCTGGTGGCAGGACTGTAGCGACTCATGGTTCATCGGCGTCCAGTTCGCCGACTGGCAGATCGAGGCGGCCGTCGTCGCCCGCCGACGTGAGCAGTCGGCTCTCACGACGCGACGGAGTCGACTGCACAAGGCCGGGGATCACTCTCTCTGCCTCGCCCACAACTGCCCGTACCTAAGGGCAGTAGCCACTGGTGACAGGTCACATGACCCGTCACAACATCTGTCACCCGGTACGGAACGGAACGGAACGGAGCAGAACGGAGCGGCACGTAGTGAAGACCTGGTGGTGAAGCTCGGTGAGACGAAAGTGGTGGTCGCGCCTGACTGGCCCTCGGTGCTGTGCACCACGAATGGCCACCACGGTTGCGGGTGGCAGAACCGCGACGAGTGCCACGACTGCAGAGCGGCGCCCGCGTGACCAACGAGAAGGAGATTCCTCAACCGATGACCGAAGAAGCGGCCTTGCGCGTCACGGTGGTCGACGACGTGCTGCACGTGGCCGTCGCCGATGTCGCCGCGATGCTGCTCGACCTGGCGCGACGGACGTCGGCCTCTACGTACAGGAGGACGCCTGGTGACCAGCCGTCACTGCCGTGAGTGTCACGTCGAAATCGCACCGACGGCCCGGAGCGGGTGCTGCGACTCCTGTCGCCCGCCCCGGCGCACTCCAAACCGCGCCGCACCCACTGGCGCCACAAAGCCGACGAACAGTTCCGCCGGCTCATCGCCGACCACCCCAGCCAATGACCGAGGAGACCCAGCCGTGACCGAACCCGAACCGACCCGCTGCGTGTGCCCGCCCGTGCGCGACCTGCTCGCCGCCTACGCGGACGGCGACGAGCTGCCGTGCGCGATCCACAGGCCCACCCGCCGGCCGCCCCTCTCGGCCATCGCGCTCAACAACGACGGCGCGCTCGTCGGCCGCATCCGCAACGCCTTACGCGCGGACGAACGCCTCCGCGGCGACCCCGACACCGCACCCCCCGCCTGAGAAGGAGATCCATACCATGATCGACCCCGTAGAGCTTCACGCCTTCGCTGGAAATCTCGAACGGCTCGGCGTCGACCCACCCGCCCAGTTCACCCGCGCCCGATCCCTGCTCCGCATCGGCCTCGACACCGCCTACGCGAACCCGGTCGACCCACTGCTCGCCGACTTCGCATCCGGCTCGCTCACCGAGCGGAAGTTCCCCGACCGGCTCCGCGCCGCCGCCCTGGAGCTGGCCGCCAAGGACGCCGCGTACGGCATCCTGCGAGACCGCACAGGACCGCTGACCCGGCACGCCGTCCAGGCGGTCCGCGACGATGGCAACCGGCTCGTCGCCGAACTGCGCCGCCCCTTCAACCAGGCGGCGGTCACCATGACCAGCGCCGGCGGCTTGTTCACCGAGAACGCCCGGCCCGAGGAAATCCTCGCCCTCGGCGGTGAGGCCCCCGCCGTCTGGCAGCAGATGAGCGTCGCCGCAGACACTCTCGACCTCGTGCTGGCCGTCCGCTCGGATCTGGCCCGATGGGGGCATGGGTCGACCGCCCACCGCGTGGTCATGTTCGTCTCCAACATCAGCACCAGCGACCAGCTCGCCGCCGCCCAGCAGGCTTTCGACCGCACGGCCGGCCCCGGCCGCCGGTGGCACGCGCTCACCGCCGCCGGCTTCACGTTGCACCTCGGCACCGCCGACGAGATCGCGGCCACGCAGGCGCGGCTCCGCGGCGAAGCCGAGCAGCAGGCCGAGGCTGACCGCCGCCGCCAGGTCGACGCCTGGCGGAGCCCCTACGCGCCGCACGGCCCGTCGGGGTTGTTCCCCACCGCGCCCGGCGTCGCATGAACCGGCGGGAACGGCCGCAACGGCGTCAACGTCACCACGTCGGGCAACTGGTGATCGCCCCCGACTGTGGAGCGAAGGCGGGAGAGCGCGGACTCCAGCACGCCGGATCACTCAGAGTCACCCCTGCGGCTGGCGAGCCGTTGGCAGCGCACCAGGCGCTCAGCGCGCCAGTCGAGGCGCCGG
>JALYNA010000166.1 GCA_030773455.1 Actinomycetota bacterium | reverse complement strand
GACGACGACCGCCCGGCCCTCGTCGTGGTGGCCGAGGACGGGACGACGACGCGGCGCAGCTACGCCGAGATGTCCCGGCGGTCGGACCAGCTGGCCGCGTGGCTGGCCGGTCGCGGCGTCGGCAGGGGGGACCCGGTCCTGCTCATGCTCGGCAACCAGGTCGAGCTGTGGGAGTCGATGCTGGCGGTGATGAAGCTCGGCGCGGTGATCATGCCGACCACCACCGCGGTCGGCCCGGCCGACCTGGTCGACCGGATCACCCGCGCCGGCGCCCGGCACGTCGTCTGCAACGCCGCCGATACCGGCAAGTTCGACCGGGTGCCCGGCGACTACACCCGGATCAGCGTCGGGCCGGCCGAGGGGTGGGCCGACCTGCACGCCGCCGCGGACCTCGAGCAGGTCCCGGTCCAGCATCCGGGGACGGCCCCCGGAGACCCGCTGCTGCTGTACTTCACCTCCGGGACGACGTCCCGGCCCAAGCTGGTGGAGCACACCCAGGTCTCCTATCCGGTCGGGCACCTCTCCACGGTGTACTGGCTGGGGCTGCGGCCCGGCGACGTGCACCTCAACATCTCCTCGCCGGGCTGGGCCAAGCACGCCTGGTCCTGCTTCTTCGCCCCCTGGATCGCCCAGGCCACCGTGCTGGTGCACGACTACCGGCGCTTCGACGCCGACCGGCTGCTGGCCCTCCTCCGCGAGCACGGCGTCACCACCTTCTGCGGGCCGCCCACGGTGTGGCGGATGCTGGTCAACGCCGACCTGTCGGGTGGGCCGGGCTCGCTGCGCGAGGTGATTGGCGCCGGGGAGCCGCTCAACCCCGAGGTCATCGAGCAGGTCCGCCGCGCCTGGGGCCTGACCATCCGCGACGGCTACGGCCAGACCGAGACCACCGCGCAGGTCGGCAACACGCCGGGGTCACCGGTCAAGCCGGGGTCCATGGGCCGTCCCCTGCCCGGGATGCCGGTCGTCCTGGTCGACCCGGTCACCGGCCGCCGCGTCGAGGGGCCGGGGGAGGGGGAGATCTGCCTGGACCTCTCGGCGCACCCGCTCCCGCTGATGACCGGCTACCAGGGCGACCCGGACCGTGCCGCCGAGGCGATGGCCGGCGGGTACTACCACACGGGGGACGTCGCCACCGTGGACGCCGACGGGTACATCACCTACGTCGGCCGCACCGACGACGTCTTCAAGGCCAGCGACTACAAGATCAGCCCGTTCGAGCTGGAGTCGGTGCTCATCGAGCACCCGGCGGTCGCCGAGGCGGCCGTCGTCCCCGCGCCGGACGCCCTGCGGCTGGCCGTGCCCAAGGCCTACGTCGCGCTGGCGCCGGGACACGAGCCGTCGGAGGAGACGGCGCTGTCGGTGCTGCGGTACGCCCGGGAGCGGCTCAACCCCTACCAGCGGGTGCGGCGGATCGAGTTCGCCGAGCTGCCCAAGACCATCTCCGGGAAGATCCGGCGGGTGGAGCTGCGGGCCCGCGAGGAGGAGCTGGCCACGGCCGGCATGCGCTCCGGCGTCGAGTGGCGGGACGACCAGTTCCCCGAGCTCACGAGCTGACCCCCCGCCCCGACCCCTGGAGGACCCCTGTGACCGTCGACCGCCTGCTGCCCGGCGAGGAGGCCGAGGACCTGCTGGCCCTCGTCCGCGACGTCGCGGACAAGGAGCTCCGCCCCCGGGTGGACGAGCACGAGCGGTCCGGCAGCTACCCGGAGGGGCTGTTCGCGACCCTCGGCGGGCTCGGGCTGCTCGGCCTGCCCTACCCGGAGGAGCTCGGCGGCGGCGGCCAGCCCTACGAGGTCTACCTGCAGGTGCTGGAGGAGTTCGGCGCGCGCTGGGCGGCGGTGGCCGTGGCGGTGTCGGTGCACGGGCTGGCCTGCCACCCGCTGGCCACGTTCGGCACGCCCGCGCAGCAGGAGCGCTGGCTGCCGCGGATGCTCGCCGGTGAGCTCGTCGGCGGCTACTCCCTGTCCGAGCCGCAGGCCGGGTCCGACGCGGCCGCGCTGGCCTGCCGGGCCGAGCGGACGGCCGACGGCTACCGGGTGACCGGCACCAAGGCGTGGATCACCCACGGCGGCAAGGCGGACTTCTACGCCTTGTTCGCCCGCACCGCCGAGGGCTCGCGCGGCATCTCCTGCTTCCTCGCCCCGGGGCAGGCCGACGGCCTGACCTTCGGCCGGCCCGAGGAGAAGATGGGCCTGCACGCCATCCCCACCACGATGGCCAACTGGGACGGCGCGCTGATCGACGCCGGCCGGCTGATCGGCACCGAGGGACAGGGCCTGACCATCGCCTTCTCCGCGCTGGACTCCGGGCGCCTGGGGATCGCCGCGGTCGCCACCGGGCTGGCGCAGGCGGCGCTGGACACCGCCGTCGACTACGCCCACGAGCGCAGCACCTTCGGCCGGAAGATCATCGACCACCAGGGGCTGGGCTTCCTGCTCGCCGACATGGCCGCCGCCGTCGACACCGCACGGGCCACCTACCTCGACGCCGCCCGCCGCCGCGACGCCGGCCGCGCGTACAGCCGGCAGGCCAGCGTGGCCAAGCTGGTCGCCACGGACGCGGCCATGAAGGTGACCACCGACGCCGTCCAGGTGCTGGGCGGGTACGGCTACACCCGCGACTTCCCCGTCGAGCGCTACATGCGCGAGGCGAAGGTCATGCAGATCTTCGAGGGCACCAACCAGATCCAGCGCCTGGTGATCAGCCGCCAGCTCGCCCGCTGAGGGCCGACGGCACTGCCGCCCTCCCCAGACACGGGTGCCGGGACGGCTTCGGAGCGGTGGGAAGAACTGCTCCCCGGGCATGGGTCCGGGCTCCGCGGGCATGATGCGGACGACGGCCCGTGGCCCGCGCCACCGGCGAGGGGTCATCGGGGGAGATCGTCGTTTGCGGAGGTACGGACATGACATCGGTCGACGAGTCGCGTGAGGTGGCCGGAGCCGCCGCGCCCCTCGACCTGCTGCTGACCCAGGCGGCACTGGGGCCGGTGCGCCGGCTGTCCCCGGGCAAGCCGGGCCTGAAGTTCCTGGCCGGGCTGGCGCGCCGTCCGGACAAGGTCGCCGCGCGGGCCCGGTCGCTGGCCGGTCAGCTGGCGCAGATCGCCGCCGGCACGTGCGATCTGGCCCCCTCCAGCCGGGACAAGCGCTTCGCCGACCCGGCGTGGAAGGAAAACCCGGTGCTGCGCCGGCTGGTCCAGGCCTACCTCGCCACGGGCGAGACCGCCCTGGGTCTGCTGCACGACGTCCCGATGGAGTGGCGGGACGCCGAGCGGGTGCGCTTCGTCGGCACCAACCTGGTCGACGCCCTCGCGCCGAGCAACAACCCGCTGATCAGCCCGGTGGCGTGGAAAGCGGCCATCGACACCGCGGGTGCCAACATCGTGCGGGGCCCGCGGAACCTGGTACGCGACCTCGCCAGCCCACCACGGGTGCCCACGATGGTCGACCCGAGCGCGTACCAGGTGGGCCGGGACCTCGCGGTCACGCCGGGGGCGGTGGTGCTGCGGACGCCGGTGTTCGAGCTGATCCAGTACCGGCCGACGACGCCCACCGTCCGCACCGTGCCGGTGCTGTTCGTGCCGCCGACGATCAACAAGTATTACGTGCTGGACCTCGCGCCCGGCCGCAGCATGGTCGAGCACCTGGTCGGCCAGGGCCAGCAGGTCTTCATGATGTCCTGGCGCAACCCCGACGCCCGGCACCGCGACTGGGGCTTCGACACCTACGCCACGGCCATCACCGACGCCCTCGACGCCGTCGAGGAGATCACCGGCGCGGACAGCACCCACCTGCTCGGCACCTGCTCCGGCGGCATCCTGGCCAGCATGATCGCCGCCGTGCTGGCGGCGACCGGCCGGCAGGACCGGCTGGCCAGCCTCAGCCTGCTGGTCACCGTGCTGGACCACACCCGCGCCGGCTTGACCGGATCGCTGGACCCGGACTCCGCGGCGCGGGCCCTCGAGGCCTCCCGGCGCGTGGGCTACCTCGACGGCCGGAAGCTGGCCGAGGTGTTCGCCTGGCTGCGGCCCAACGACCTGATCTGGAACTACTGGGTCAACAACTACCTGCAGGGCAAGCAGCCGCCGAAGTTCGACATCCTGTCCTGGAACTCCGACACCACCCGGATGACCGCCCAGCTGCACGCAGACTTCGTCGACGTCGCCCTGCACAACAAGCTGACCCGGCCCGGGAGCGTGACCATGCTCGGCACCGAGGTCGACCTCGGCCAGAGCACCCTCGACTCCTACGTCCTGGCCGGCTCCGCGGACCACATCTGCCCGTGGGACGCCTGCTACCGCAGCAGCCAACTGCTCGGCGGCAAGGTTCGCTTCGTGCAGTCGACCAACGGGCACATCGCCGCGCTGGTCAACCCGACGGGCAACCCGAAGTCCAGTTACCGGGTCACCGACGGCAACTCCGTCCCCGCCGAGGAGTGGACGGAGACCGCCCGCACCGAGAAGGGCTCCTGGTGGCCGGACCACAGCACCTGGCTGGGCGAGCGCTCCGGGCCGGACCGGCCGGCGCCCGAGCAGCTCGGCAGCGCCCGCTACCGGGTCCGGGAGGACGCGCCGGGCAGCTACGTCCGGGACTCGTGACCGGCGGGCGCCTGGCGGGGGACTCCGACGTGGAACTCGCCGAGGGGATCGGCAACGCACTGTCCACCGACTACTTCCTGCTGCGCGAGGAGCTCTCGGCCGACCAGCTGGACCACCTGCTGCGGACCCGGGCCTTCGTCGAGGACGAGGTGCTGCCGGTGATCAACGGCTACTGGGAGCGCGCGGAGTTCCCCTGGCCGCTGGTGGAGAAGCTGGGCGCGGTGGGCCTGGTCGGTGACGGCATCGAGGGTTACGGCTGCCCGCCGATGGACCAGCTCTCCGCCGGCCTGGTGCACATGGAGCTCAACCGTGGCGACGGCAGCCTGGGCACCTTCCTCGGCGTCCAGGCCGGGCTGGCGATGAAGTCGATCGCCATGCTCGGCTCGGAAGAGCAGAAGCAGCGCTGGCTGCCGCCGATGGCCCGCTGCGAGGCGCTGGGGGCCTTCGCGCTCACCGAGCCCGAGCACGGCTCGGACTCGATCGGCCTGGAGACCTCGGCCCGCCGGGACGGCTGGTCCTACGTGCTAAACGGGTCCAAGAAGTGGATCGGCAACGGCAGCATCGCCGACGTCGTCGTGGTGTGGGCCCGGGACACCGACGACGGCCAGGTCAACGGGTTCCTCGTCGAGAAGGGGACGCCGGGGTACCGGGCGCGCCGGATGGAGGGCAAGGGCTCGCTGCGCGCGGTGTGGCAGGCCGAGATCGAGCTGGAGGACGTGCGGGTCCCGGTGGAGAACCAGCTGCCGGGCGCCCGCAGCTTCGCCGACACCGGTGCGGTGCTGGTGACCACCCGCGGCTCGTGCGCCTGGATGGCACTCGGGCACGCCGTCGCCGGCTACGAGGCGGCGCTGACCTACGCGGGACGACGGACGCAGTTCGGCAAGCGGCTGGTGGAGTTCCAGCTCATCCAGCACCGGCTGGTCACGATGCTGGCCAAGGTGACCTCGATGCAGCTGTACTGCCGCCGCCTCGCGGACCTGGCGCTGGCCGGACGCGTGGAACCCACCCTGGCCGGGCTGGCCAAGGCGCACAACACCAGCACCGCCCGCGAGGTGCTGGCCGAGGCCCGCGACCTGCTCGGCGGCAACGGGATCCTCCTGGACTTCCACGTCATCCGGCACATGGCCGACATCGAGTCCATCCACACCTTCGAGGGCACCGAGACCATCCAGAGCCTCATCGTCGGCCGGGACATCACCAGCGCCTCGGCGTTCGCGTGAGGGGGGCGACGCGGGCCGAGGTCCGCTTCGTCGAGGTGGGGGAGGTCCGGCTGCGGACGTCGATCCGCGGCTCCGGCCGCCCGCTGCTGCTGATCACCGGACTGGGCGCCAGCCTGGAGCTGGCCGAGTCGTTCGAGCGGGAGCTGGCCGCCCGCGGCCGGCAGGTGATCAGCTTCGACGCGCCCGGCATCGGCGGCTCGACGCCCTACCGGAGCCCGCGGCGGATGCCGGGCCTGGTGCGGACGGTGGTCGGGCTGCTCAACGCCCTCGGCCTCGATCGGGTCGACGTCCTCGGCGTCTCGCTCGGCGGAGTGGTGGCCCAGCAGCTGGCCCGCCAGGCCCCGGACCGGGTCCGCGGTCTGGTGCTCGCGGCCACGGCGCCGGGGCTGGGCGGCATGCCGGGGGCGCCGTCGGCCCTGCTGGCGCTGGCGACGCCGCGCCGGTACCGCGATCCGGAGCACTACCTGCGGATCGCCGGGCGCATCTACGGCGGCATGGCCCGCACCGACCCGCGCACCCTGCTGTACGCGACGATCGGCCGGCTGCGGCCACCGTCGCTGATCGGCTACGTCGGCCAGCTCTACGCGATCACCGGGTGGAGCAGCATGCCGTGGCTGCACACCCTGCCGCAGCCCACGCTCGTGCTCGCCGGGGACGACGACCCGATCATCCCGCTGGTCAACGGGCGGATCCTCGCCTGGCGCATCCCGAACGCGACGCTGCACGTCGTCCGGGGCGGAGGACACCTGTTCATCCTGGAGCGCCCCGCCGACATCGCCGACCTGGTCACCGCGTTCCTGGACGGCGAACCGGTCCGGAGGACGACGTTCGGAGCCGGAGCGACCCGGTGGACCGACCGCCGGCGCGGGGAGACCCCGGCCCCCCGCTGACCAGCACGGTCGGCCCATCCCCGTCACTCCGTTACGTGTTCGTCGCGGTGGGTCACCGGCTCGACGGTCGCTGCGTGGTCGAACCGCAACGGATTGACACCGCGGCACGGGACTCCGAGCATTCCGGCTCCGTGGCACCTCACTCTCCCCGCACGTCCCCTCCGAGGTGCCCGAGGGCGTGCTCCGCGTGACCGTCGCCGCGGCTCCGCGGATCACACTGCTCGACGGGTTCTGCCTGCGGCTCGGCAACGGGCTCGCGCACTCCCTCGAGGACCTGCCGCGCGGCGCCCAGCGGCTGGTGGCCCACCTCTGCCTCTCCCGGCGCCCACCCCGGGCGGCGATCGCGGGGCACCTGTGGCCCGACGTGCCGGAGGACCGCGCCCACGCCAGTCTCCGGTCTGCCCTGTGGCGGCTGCACAAGGCGGCGCCGGGCCTGGTCGAGGTCACCGGCAGCTCCCTCTCCCTGGCCGACGGCGTCCGGGTGGACGTGCGGGAACTGCGGGACTGGGCGCGGCGGGTGCAGGACCCCGGATGCGGACTCGACGACGTCGAGGTGCCCGACTGCGGCGTGCGCGGGGAGCTCCTGCCCGGCTGGTTCGACGACTGGGTGCTGCTGGAGCGCGAGCGGTTGCGCCAGCTGCACATGCACGCCCTCGAGCTGGTGGCCGAGCGGCTCTCCGACGCTGGACGGCACGGTGACGCGCTGCAGGCTGCCTACGCCGCGGTGCACGCCGAGCCGCTGCGGGAGAGCGCGCACCGCACCGTCGTCCGGATCCACCTCGCCGAGGGGAACCTCGCCGAGGCGATCCGGGCCCACGAGCGGTTCCGCGTCCTGCTCGCCGACGAGCTGGGCGTCGAGCCCAGCAAGCACATGACCCGGCTGGTACGCGGCCTTTGCCGACCGCAGCCGGTTGTGCGCTGACGTGCCCCGTTAAAGTCCAGGCATGAGCCGGGCGCTCCGGTACGCACCTCCACTGGCCGACCGAGAGCTCATCGTCCGGCCGCGGCTGCTGGCCCGGCTGCACACCCGGTTCGACAGACGCCTGACCGCCGTCGTGGCGCCGGCCGGGTTCGGCAAGACGACCCTGCTGGCCCAGGCGGTGCAGGAGAACACGCTGTCGCCGCTGGGGGAGGACCGCTGGCTGACCTGCCAGCGCGACGACACGGCGCTGTCGTTCCTGGCCTCGGGGGCGTTCGCCGCCGTGGGCCTCACCACGCCCGTCCCCGACGACCCGCGGGACGCCGCGATGGCCGTCGCCGACGCCATCTGGAGCGCCGCGCCGCGGCACGTCGCGCTCATCCTCGACGACGCCCACCTGATCTCGGCGAACTCACCGGGCGGCCGCTTCGTGGCCGAGCTGGTCGAGGAGCTGCCACGCAACGGCCACGTCGTCCTCGCCTCGCGCCCGCCGCTGCCCCTGCCCTCCTCCCGGCTGCTCGCCAACGGCGACGCGGTCGTCGTCGGGGAGTCCGAGCTGCACTTCGAGGGCGAGGAGCTGGCCGCCTTCGCGGCGTCCCGGCAGGTGTCGCCGGATCTGCTGCGCGACGTCGGCGGCTGGCCGGCGCTGGCCGAATTGACCGCCACCGCGGGCCCCGACGCGGTGAGCGGCTACGTGTGGGAGGAGCTGCTGAGCAGGCTGACGCCGGAGCGCCGCCGGGCCCTCGCCGTGCTCGTCGCCGTCGGGGGCGCCGACGACGAGCTGGCCGCGGCGTTGCTCGGGGAGGGCGTGCGGCTGCGGGAGCTGCTGGACGGCCTGCCGCTGGTGGTTCGCGGACCCTCGGGCTGGTGGTCGCTGCACGGGCTGTGGTCGGCCATCCTGCAGCAGCGCCTGGACGCCACGCAGCTGGCGGGGGCCCGCCGGACCGCCGGGCTGGTCCTGGCCGCTCGCCGGCGCTACCACGAGGCCATGCACCTGCTGGTCGAGGCGGGGGCCTGGGGCGACGTCCGCGACCTCGTTGTCGAGGTGTGCGAGGTGGGCACGCCCCTGGTCCCGCCGGACGTGCTGGAGGTGTGGCTGCACCGGCTGCCCCAGGACGTCCGGGAGTGCCCGGAGGGGCTACTGCTGGCCGCGATGGTGGCCGAGCCGACCAACCTGGCCGCCGCCGAGGAGTTGCTGGAGCGGGCCTTCCGGCTCGCGCCGGACCTCGCACCCGTGCAGTTCGCCTGCCTCAACGCCCTCGTCGAGGTGGGCCTGCGTCGGGCCGACCGCCGGCAGATGAAGGTCCACATCGAGCGGCTGACCGAGCTGGCCGCGCGCGGCCACGAGCGGGCCGCCGGGTGGATTGCGCTGTTCCGGGGGCTGCTCGTGCGCACGCCGGCCGAGGTCCGCGCCGAGCTGGCCACCCCCGCCCTCGTCGCCGGGACGGAGCTCAGCCCGGTGCAGGAGTGGCTGCGCGCCCACCTGATGCTGCACAAGCTGGGCGATGCCGAGGCCGCCGAGCGCATCGCCCGCCGCGCCCTCACCCACGCCGTCCCCAACATGGCGGTGATAACCCGCAGCCAGGTCATGGAGTCGCTGCGGCTGCGCGGCCGGCTCGGCGACGCCGAGGCGCAGCTACCCGACCTGCTCGCCGGTATCCACCCGGCCAAGGTGCTGACGTCCCCGGAGATCGTCACCTGCGCCGTCGTACTGCTGGGCGTCCTCGGCCGCGACGACCAGGCCGGCGAGCTGCTGCAGGGCCAGCGGCGGGCCGTCGCCGACTCGTCGGTCGCCTGGGCTCCGATCGCCGCGGCCGTGGCGGAGGCCGCCCACCGGGTCTCGCTCGGGCAGGAGGCCGCGGCCGCCGACGCCCTGCGGTCGGTGCTGCACCTGGGCATGGTGCGCAGCCAGGCGGTCCTGCAGGTGTCGGCCGCGGCGCTGCCGCTGCTCTACGTCCTGGTCCCCGAGGTGCGCCCGGTGTGGGACGAGGAGGTGCCGCCCGGCTGCTTCGAACCGGTGCTTCGGCTGGCCGAGGCGCTGGTCGCGATCCGGGAGCACGGGTCGCTCGGGCAGGTGGCCGCGCTGCCCCCGCAGGCGCGCGCGGTCATGCGGGCCGTGCTGCCCGCGCCGTGGACGGCGGAGCTGGCCCTCGGGATGGTCGCGTCGGGCCTGGAGGAGGGGCGCGCGCTGGTGGAGGAGCTCGGGCCGCGCGCCCGTCCGACCCTGCGGGCGCAGAGCGGCGCGGGCCCGGCG
>JALYNA010000165.1 GCA_030773455.1 Actinomycetota bacterium | reverse complement strand
CCCGCTGCGCGGGGCCGGCGCCGGCCAGCAGGTCCTCCCACGGAGCGGGGCCGCGGCCGGCGCCGCAGGCGCCGCACACCGCGTCAGGCGGGGCGGGGGGAGCGGCGCAGGAAGTCCTGCGCGATCTCGTCGAAGGGAACCCACCGGACGCCGTCGTGGCGCTTGATGTGCGCGATGATCCGCTCCAGCGCCATCAGCACCTGCGGCCGCCCGGCGACGTCGGGGTGGACGGTCATCGTGAAGGCCGCGTAGTCCTGCTCGCGGTACACCCAGTCGAACTGGTCGGTCCACATCTGCTCGATGTCGCGCGGGTTGACGAACCCGTGGCTGTTCGGGCTGGTCTTGACGAACATCATCGGCGGGAGGTCGTCGAGGTACCAGTTCGCCGGGATCTCCACCAGGTCGGTCTCCCGGCCGCGGACCAGCGGCTGCATCCACGTCTCGGCGGGCTGTGAGTAGTCGATCTTGGTCCAGCTGTCGCCGACGCGGACGTAGTAGGGCTCGAAGTCCCGGTGCATGAGCGAGTGGTCGTAGGTGATGCCCCGCTCCAGCAGCAGCTCGTTGGTGACCTGGCTGAACTCCCACCACGGGGCGACGTAGCCGGTCGGCCGCCGCCCGGCCCTCTTCTCGATGAGCTCGATGCAGCGGTCGAGGACCGCGGACTCCTGCTCGCGCGTCATCGCGATCGGGTTCTCGTGGCTGTAGCCGTGCACGCCGATCTCGTGCCCCGCCGCCACGCAGGCGTCGAACTGCTCGGGGAACGTCTCGATGGAGTGACCCGGCCAGAAGAACGTCTGGGTCAGCCCCTCGCGGCGGAACAGCTCGAGGAGGCGCGGAACCCCCACCTCGCCGGCGAACAGGCCGCGGGAGATGTCGTCGGGGGAGTCTCCCCGCCGTAGGACCCCAGCCAGCCGGCCACGGCGTCGATGTCGACGCCGAAGGACACGAAGATCTCCTTGCTCATACCCGTTCCCCTCCGGATCCGTTGACGGTGCTCACAGCCGGCCGGCGAGGACCCGCTGCGGGTCCTGCGGGTCCAGCGCCAAGGCGGCGGCTAGCAGCAGACGCCCCTGCCAGGGGCTCAGGTCGCCGCCGAGGAGGGCGCCGTCGCGCGCCAGGCTCGCACCGCCGCCGGCGTAGAGCGGCGCGACCGGCCCTGACGGCACCCGGGAGCAGACGAGGACGGGGACGCCGCCGGCGACCAGCTCGGCGGCCGCCGCGGCGACCGGCGGCGGGACGTTGCCGGCGCCGAACGCCTCCAGCACGACCCCGGCCGCCCCGGCCGCGACCGCGGCGCGCAGCAGGGCGTCGTCCGTCCCCTGGGCGCAGGCGACGACGTCGACCCGCGGCAGCTCGGCGTCCAGGTCCAGCGGCAGCGCAGGCGGCCGCGGCGGGCGGGCCAGGCCGACGACGGCCCCGTCGGTCACCCGCAGCACCGGCCCGCGGCCAGGGGCACCGAAGGCCGCGCTGCGCAGCGTCTCCACCTTGCGCACGCCACGGGCGGCGAAGACCAGCCCGTCGAAGGCGAGCAGCGCACCCAGGTCCCGGGCCGCGGGGTCGGCGGCCACCCGGAGGGCGTCGGCCAGGTTCACCGGGCCGTCGGGGGCCGGCGCGTCGAAGGGCCGCTGCGCGCCGGTGAACACGACCGGTCGCGGGTCGTCGTGCACCAGGTCGGCCAGGAACGCCGACTCCTCCATGGTGTCCGTGCCGTGGGTGACGACGACGCCGTCAACGCCGTCCGCCAGCTGCCGGCGCACCTCGCGGACCAGCCCCCGGACGTCCACGCCGGTCAGCGCGAAGCTCGGCACCGTGACCAGGTCGCTGACGGTGACCTCCAGGCCCGGGAGCGGGCCGGCCGCAGCGAGCAGCTCGGCGGCCGGCGTGGTGGCCGACAGCCCGCCGTCGGTGCGGCGGCTGGCGATCGTGCCGCCGGTCGCCAGCAGGTGGACCCGTCCCACGGCACCTCCTCATCCCTCGTGCCAGCCCCAGGTGACCACGGCGCCCCGGGCCACGCACCTCGTGGCCGGACATGTCGCGGGCGGGGGGGCGGATGCGCGGGGAGTGTGCAGACAATCCACCACGGGAACGTCCGGATCGCGCCCTCAGGAGACCAGGTGGCCACCTTCAGTTCCGCCCAGCTGACCCCCACCGCCTTCCTCGAGCGTTCCGCGCGGGTGTTCCCCGAGCGCCTGGCGGTGATCGACGGCGACCGGCGGTTCACCTACCGCCAGTTCGCCGACCGATCCCGTCGGCTGGCCGGGGCGCTCGCTGCCCGCGGCGTCTCGCCCGGGGACCGGGTGGCCGCACTCTGCACGAACAGCTCGACGATGCTGGAGCTGCACAACGGCGTCCCGTGGGCCGGGGCGGTCCTGGTGCCGCTCAACACCCGGCTGTCCGCAGGCGAGCTCGAGTACATCGTCCGGCACTCCGGCGCCGCGGTCCTCGTCGCGGACGCCCCGTTCGCCGCGACCGCCACCGAGGTCGCCGCCGCGGTGGGGATCCCGGTCGTGCTGGCCGGCGACGAGTACGAGCAGCTGCTGGCCTCGGCCGAGCCTCTGGCACTGCCCTGCCCGGACGAGGAGGGGCTGCTGGCGCTCAACTACACATCCGGCACGACCGGCCGGCCCAAGGGGGTCATGTACAGCCACCGGGGTGCCTACCTGCAGGCCATGGCGATGGCGATGCACACCGGGCTGGGCCCCACCAGCCAGTACCTGTGGACGCTGCCGATGTTCCACTGCGACGGCTGGTGCTTCCCGTGGGCGGTGTCGGCCGGTGGCGCGACCCACGTGTGCCTGCCGCGGGTGGAGCCCGCCCGCATCTGGGCGCTGCTGCGCGACGAGGGCATCACCCACTTCAGCGCGGCGCCGACCGTGCTGACGATGATCCTCAACGCCGAGGAGGCGGCGGCCGGCCCGGTGTTCCCGCGGGTGGAGGTGCAGACCGGCGGCGCGCCGCCCACCCCGACCCTGCTGGCGCGGATGTCGGCGCTGAACATGGACGTCACCCACCTCTACGGGCTCACCGAGACCTACGGTCCGGTCGCGGTCAACCAGTGGCACCCAGAGTGGGACGAGCTCCCGGCGGAGCGGCAGGCCGAGCTCAAGGCCCGGCAGGGGGTCGGCAACGTGGTGGCCGAGCCGCTGCGGGCGGTGCAGGACGACGGCACCGACGTCCCCCGCGACGGGCAGACGATCGGCGAGATCGTCGCCCGCGGGAACGACGTCATGCTCGGCTACTACCAGGACGAGGAGGCCACGGCGGCGGCGACGCTGCCGGGACCCGACGGCGGCCCCGGCTGGTTCCGCACCGGCGACCTCGCCGTCGTCCACCCGGACGGCTACCTGGAGATCCGGGACCGCAGCAAGGACATCATCATCTCCGGCGGCGAGAACATCTCCTCGGTTGAGGTCGAGCGGGCCCTGGACGCCCACCCCGCCGTCCTGGAGTCCGCCGTGGTCGCCGAGCCCCACGAGAAGTGGGGGGAGGTCCTGATCGCGCACGTGACGTTGCGGGCCGGGAGCGAGGTCACCGACGAGGAGCTCGCGGCCTTCGTGCGCTCGCGGCTGGCCCCGTTCAAGGTGCCCAAGCGGTTCGTCTACGGAGAGCTCCCGAAGACCTCCACCGGCAAGGTGCAGAAGAACGAGCTGCGCGCTCGGTCCTCCGGCTGACCCTCCGGGCGTCTCAGAACGCGTCTCGAAACTGGAGGGGTCAGCTGCGGCGTGGCAGCCCGGTGATGTGAAGAGCTCCTGGTAGGGCGGGTGGTTCCTACACCTTCCAGCCTCACCAGGAGCTCGGATGTCAGTCT
>JALYNA010000164.1 GCA_030773455.1 Actinomycetota bacterium | reverse complement strand
TCGTCCGGCGTCCCGACTCGCGCGCGCCGGCGGTCCCGTGCGGCCCGGTCGAGGCCGAAGGTGAACCACGGCTGCTTCCGGTCGGGGCGGTGCGCCCACCGGTCGGCGACCTCGTCGGTGTGCTCGGTGTCCAGGTGGGCGGGCAACCGGCGCCCGGTCGCATCCCGGGCGCCGTCGGAGTCCATGCCGGGGACCTCGTGTCCGTCCGCATCCAGCAGGGCGAGCCGGAGACCGGCGACCTCCGCCAGGAGCCCCAGCCGGGTGACGCCGAGGTCCCGGCTGCCGGCCTCGGCGGCCGCGATGGTGGTCTTGGCGACGCCTGTCCGTGCGGCGAGCTCTCGTTGCGACAGGTCGGCGGTCCGACGGATGCGGCGGACCATCCCGGCGAGGTCGGGGGACATGCCGTCGAGCTTGGGCGAGCACCCCGGACGGCCGGGATGCCGACATCCATCTGTGGACAGTCACCTCCTGCCCACAGTTGGGGGGCAACGCCTGAGGTGACAGGAAGAGCGGGGTGCCGAGCCTCGACCCTTGCCCACAGTGCGGGGCAAGGGTGGACCCGTCGTGAAACCTCTGCCTGCGGCGGGACGGGAAGCGGGAGGGCTCAGAACGCCTTGCGCAGCCGCAAGCTCAGCGGGCGTCCGTCGGGGTCGTCGACCAGGCGGTAGAACGGCGTTGCCCACAGCCGGGCGGGCCACGACAGCCGCGGGGGCTCGTGCTTGCGCAGCCGGCCCCGCGGGCGGGGACCGCGGCGGCCGCCGGCATACCAGTCGTCCAGCGCCTTGGCGGAGGACTCCAGCGCCGCCACGAACGCGTCGGGGTCGAGCAGGTCGGCGTCCTCGCTGCCGTCGGCCGCGCGGTCCAGGTGCTCGCGGGCCAGCTCCAGGCGCAGGTCGCGGGCGAGGGTGCGGGCGCCGTCGCCGGTGCCGGCCGGGTCCTGGGGCTCCCGCGGGTCACGCGTCGTGTCCAGCACGGTGGAGGAGAGCTCGCTGTCGTGGGTCCAGGAGCGGCGGTTGAAGTTGTCGCTGCCGACGCTGGCCCAGACGTCGTCCACCACGCAGACCTTGGCGTGCACGTAGACCGGCGTCCCCTCGTGGTTCTCGACGTCGAACACGTGCACCCGGCCCCGGCCCGCCCGCCGGCACATCTCGAGCGCCTGCCAGCGGCCCACGTACTGCGACCGCTCCGCGACCGCGCCGTCCTGATCAGGCACCCGCGGCACGACGACGACCAGGTGCAGGTCGGGATTGGCGTGGAGGGCATCGGCGAACAGCCGCGCGACGTCGGCGGACCACATGTACTGGTCCTCCAGGTAGACCAGGCGGCGGGCCTGCTTGATCGCCTTCGAGTAGCCGCGGGCCACCGACCGCTCGCCCTTGGGGGCGAACCGGTACGGCAGGCGGATGGCCGGGTACGTGCGCAGGTTCTGCACGAAGTGCGGCCCGCACTCCGGCGGCGGCGGCAGCTGCGGCGGCAGGGGGTCGGGCTCCAGCCGGGCGCCGCGCAGCCGGTCGAGCACCCACGCGATCGGATTGCCGGAGTCGGCGTTGGTCGGGTCGTCCCAGCGCTCGCGGAACACGGTGTCCAGGACGCCCACCGCCGGTCCGCGGAGCATCAGCTGCACGTCGTGCCAGGGCGGCGTCTTCCCGTACGCCGCCGACATCGCCAGCGACTGCGGGTCACCCCGGTGGTCGGCGTCGTCGCGGCGGCTGTGGCACAGGTCGATCCCGCCGACGAAGGCAACGTCCCGGGTCGGGTCCTGGTCGTGCCGCAGGACGACGAGCTTCTGGTGGTGGCTGCCCCCGCGCCGCACCCGCTGGTCGAGGATCACCTCGCCGCCGCCGTGCTCGATCTCGTCGTCCAGGGCCCGGTTCTCGTCCGCACTGAACGACATCCAGTCCACGTGCGAGCGCCACACCAGCCCGCGCACGCAGACGCCGCGGCGCACGGCCTCGGTGAACAGCTGGGCAACGGTGGGCCCGCCGGGGCGCAGCTGCTCGTCCGGGTCGCCCCGCCAGTCGGTGAAGAACAGGTGGTCCCCGGCGTCCAGACGCTGGACGCACTCGACCAGCCGGTCGAAGTAGGTGACGCCGTGCACGAGCGGCTCGACGAGGTTGCCCTCGGTGTAGGCAGGCAGGGACGTCGCCGGGTTGCCGCGCTCCTCGGCCGTCAGCAGCCAGCGCTCCACGTCGTCCACATGGTGATCACAGCGTCCTCCTCCGTAGGACGCAAGCACGGGCCGCGCCGGGGGCCTCGGTAGCCTGTGGACCCGTGGCCCTCGTCGTCCAGAAGTACGGCGGCTCGTCCGTCGCCTCCGCAGTGCACATCAAGCGCGTCGCCGAGCGGATCGTGGCGGCCAAGGAGGCCGGCGACGACGTCGTCGTCGTGGTCTCCGCGATGGGCGACACCACCGACGAGCTGCTCGACCAGGCCGCGCAGATCACCGACGAGCCGCCCGGTCGCGAGCTCGACATGCTGCTCACCGCGGGTGAGCGCATCTCCATGGCCCTGCTGGCGATCGCCATCAACACCCACGGCTACGAGGCGCGGTCGTTCACCGGCTCGCAGGCCGGGGTGATCACCACCTCCAGCCACG
>JALYNA010000163.1 GCA_030773455.1 Actinomycetota bacterium | reverse complement strand
GGTCGAGCAGGTGCGGGATGTAGCGGCGGTGGTTGCAGTTGCCCATCTTCACGGTGAGGTTCTTGTTCATCGCCGCGCCGATCGGGAAGCTCGTCGCCTGCGGCGGGTAGACGCCGATGATCCCGATGCTCCCGGCCTTGGCGACGGCTTCCACCGCCCACTGCAGCGCCTGGCTCGGCGCGTCGCCGGCCACCCAGGTGTCGCCGTGCGGGTTCTGCTCCGGGGCCACCTGCGAACTGCCTTCACGGGGGATCTCCTCGGATCGGTGGTTCGGGAGTTCGGGCCCTACCCGGTCGCCGTGACCGAACCGGGACGGACCGCCCTGACCGTCGGTCCCCGACCGTCGTCGGCAGGGACGGCGACCGGCTCCCCGGAGCCTCCCGGCGTCACGGGGACGCACGTCGGCCGGCGAGGCGGTAACTTCCCCGTCCCCGGAGACCACGGGGCCGACCGACCACGAGGGACGCCGATGCCCGTCCGCCGCTCCATCTGCTTCTACACCCCGTCGACCGACCCCTCGGGGATGGGCGCGCACATGGTGGACCTGATCGCCGAATACGCCGGGACGGCCGACGTGGCGCTGATGATGAGACCGACGGTGGGCGGCCGGCGGCTGCTCGACCGCGCCGCCGAGCTTGGCGCCCGCACAGTGGAGCTGCCTTCCCCCCGCGACCCCCGCTTCGCCCGGGTGGTGACGGGCTTCCTCGACGCCCACCCCGCCGACGTATTCCACTGCCACGTCGGCACCGGCTGCGAGGACTGGGACGGCGTCCGCCTGGCCCGCCGCGCCGGGTGCCGGGTGGTGGTGCAGACCCAGCACCTGCCCTTCCTGGTGTCCTCCCCCCGCAAGCGGCGGGCGTTCCACCACGTGATCGAGGGGGTCGATCGGCTGGTCGCCGTCTCGGAGGGCCTGCGCCGCACCTACCAACGGATCGGCGTCCCGCCGGAGCGGTTCGCCACCGTGGCCAACGGCGTGGCCCCGCTCCGCGACCGGATGGACCGGGACGCCGCCCGTGCCGCCCTAGGGCTCGACGCCCGGCAGCCCGTCGTCCTCACCGTCGGCCGGCTGACCCACATAAAGGGCCAGTGCCACCTGGTCGACGCCGTGCCCGGTGTGCTCGCCCGCTTCCCCGACCTCGCCGTCGTCCTCCTGGGGGACGGGCCCCTGCGGGAGGTACTGGAGAAGCGGGCGGCCGGGCTGGGTGTCGGAGGTGCCGTCCGCTTCCCCGGTCACCGCACCGACGCCCGGCAGCTGCTCGCCGCCGCCGACGTCTTCGTCCTGCCCTCCCGGCACGAGGGGATGCCGCTGGTGGCGCTGGAGGCCATGGAGGCCGGGCTCCCGGTGGTCGCCACCCGCGTGATCGGCAGCGAGGAGGTCGTCGAGGACGGCGTCACCGGCGCGCTGGTGCCACCCGCGGACCCCGCCGCCCTGGAGGCGGCCCTGGCAGGGCTGCTGGCCGACCCGGACCTCCGGCGCCGCCAGGGGGACGCCGGCCGGCGCCGGTACCTGGCCAGGTTCACGCGGCGACGGATGGCCCGGGACACCGCCGCGATGTACGAGACGGTCCTGCGGGAGGCTGGGCGGTGAGCCGCCTGCGGGTGGGCGTCGTCGGGACGGGCTTCATCGCCGGCCGGCACCTCGCGGCGCTCAAGGCGTCTGGCGACGTGGAGGTCGTGGCCGTGGCCGACCCGGTGCGTGAGCGGGCCGAGGCGGCGGCGGCACGGTGCGGGGCGCGGGCCCACGGCGACGGGCTCAGGCTCCTGGAGACCGAGGAGCTCGATGCGGTCTGGCTGTGCGTGCCACCGTTCGCGCACGGGCCCCTGGAGGCGGCGGCGGTCGCCCGCGGGCTGCCGTTCTTCGTGGAGAAGCCCCTGGCCCTGGACCTGGCGACCGCGGAGGCGATCGCGGCCGAGGTCGCCCGGACCGGCCTGCCCACGGCGGTGGGCTACCACTGGCGGCACCTGTGGGTCGTGCAGCGCGCGGCGGAGACGGTGCCGACAGGGGAGGTGCAGCTGGTCACCGGTTCCTGGCTGGACCGGACACCCGGTGTGCCCTGGTGGGTGCAGCGGAGCGGATCGGGCGGGCAGGTGATGGAGCAGACGACGCACGTCTTCGACCTGGCCCGGCTGCTGGCCGGGGAGGTCGACCTGGTGTCGGCGGCCGAGCATCCGTCGGGGGTCGACGGCGAGGTCGGGACGGCGGCGGTGGCGCTGCTCCGCTTCTCCTCCGGTGCGGTGGGCAGCATCTCCTCGACGCGGGTCCTCGGCTGGCGGCACGCCGTCGGCCTGCAGGTGGTGGCCGACGGGCGGGTCGTCGAACTGTCCGAGCGCGGCCTGGACGACCACGAGCTGCGGGTGGTCACGGCCGATGGCGAGGAGGTCGTCCGCACCGACGAGGACCCGATCGCCGCCGAGGACCGCGAGTTCGTCGACGTGCTGCTCGGCCGGGCGGCGGAGGTCCGGGTGCCCTACGCGGAGGCCCTGCGCACCCACGCGCTCGCCTGGGCGGCCGACCAGGCCGCCCGTGAGGGGGCACCGATCCGTCCGGCCCGCTGAGGGTTGCCGCGCGTCCGACCCGGGCACGGGCACCGGCATGACGACGAGGATCGGCCTGGTCGGAGCCGGGTTCATCGCCGGCCGGCACCTGGACGCGCTCACCGCCATCGAGGGCGTGACCGTCGCCGGGATCGCCGACCCGCGAGCCGACCGGGCCGAGGTGCTGGCCGCCCGCGCGGGGGCCGCGGCTTACGCGCACTGGGCGGACCTGATCGACGTGGAGCGGCTGGACGCGCTCTACGTCTGCGTCCCGCCGCACGCGCGAGGCGAGGTCGAGCGGGCCGCGATCGACCGCGGGCTGCCGCTGTTCGTGGAGAAGCCGCTGGCGGCCGACCTGGCCACCGCCGAGGCGCTGGCCGACCGCATCGACGCCGCCGGGCTGCTCACCGCCGTCGGCTACCACTGGCGCTACCTCGACATCCTGCAGACGGCCCGCGAGCTGCTCGCCGACGCGCCGGCCCGCATGGTGCTGGGCGCGTGGCTGGACAAGGCGCCCCGGGTGGACTGGTGGGCGCGGCAGGACGGCTCGGGCGGGCAGACCGTCGAGCAGGGCACCCACCTGTTCGATGTCGCCCGGGTGCTGGTCGGGGAGGTGGAGGGCGGCTGGGCCACCGGCTCGCGCTCGCCGGACGGCCCCGGCGACATTCTCGACGTCTGCACGGCCGCCCTGCGGTTCTCCTCCGGTGCGGTCGGCTCCTTCGCCAACAGCTGTCTGCTGCCGCGGGTCCAGCGGATCGGCGTGGAGCTGGTCGCGCCGGGCCTGGGCCTGTGGCTCACCGAGCACCAGCTGGTGGTCACCGACGCCGACGGCGAGCGGACGGTCCACCGCGGCGTCGACCCCTTCGCCGCCGAGGACCGCGCGTTCGTCGCCGCCGTCCGCGGCGACGGCAAGGACGTCCGCGCGCCCTACGCCGAGGCGCTGCGCACCCATCGCCTGGCGGTCGCCGTCGCCACCGCGGCGGCTGGCGGCGGGACGGTGCAGCTGTGAACGGGCGGCCGGTGCGCACCATCGGCGTCGTCTCGCCGGGGGAGCCCGCGATCCTGGACGCCGTGGAGCCCGAGCCGGGCCCGGGACAGGCGTGGGTGCGCACCGAGTGGAGCGGGGTGAGCGCCGGCACGGAGGTGGCGATCGTCCGCGGCACCGACCCGCATCACCAGCTGCACTGGGATCCCGACCTGCGCTCGTTCGACGACGCCGGCCCGCCCGCGGCCTACCCGGTCATGGGCCTGGGCTACATGGAGGTCGGCCGGGTTACCGAGAGCCGCAGCCCGGACCTCGCCGAGGGACAGCTCATGGCCATGGCCTACGGGCACCGCACCGGATACTGCGCCGACCCGTCGGTCAAGCCCGTCATCCCCGTGCCCGACGACCTCGACCCGGTGCTCGGGGTCTACCTGGCCCAGATGGGGCCGATCTGCGTCAACGGGCTGCTGCACGCCGCGGCCGACGCCGCCGGGCCGGGCGCCGGCGTCGACGCCGGGGTCCGCGGCCGGCACGTGCTGGTCACCGGCGCGGGCGTCATCGGCCTGCTGACCGCGATGCTCTCCGTCCGGCACGGCGCCGCGGACGTCGTCGTCGCCGAGCCGTCGGCGGAGCGGCGGGCGGTCGCCGAGGCGCTGGGCCTGGCCACCCTCGACGACGACGGCACGGCCTGGCGGGCGGTCAAGGAGCGCTGGCGGCACGGCCCAGGGGACGCCGGCGCCGACGTCGTCCTGCAGTGCCGCGGGCACGACGCCGCGCTGGCCACCGGGCTCAAGGCGCTGCGCCCACAGGGCACCGTCGTCGATCTGGGCTTCTACCAGGCCGGGGCGGAGGCGGTGCGGCTCGGTGAGGAGTTCCACCACAACGGCCTGGCGGTGGTGTGCGCGCAGATCGGCCGCGTGCCGCGGGGCATGGCCGGGGCCTGGCCGCGGACCGCGCTGGCGCAGGTCACCCTCGACCTGCTGCGCGAGCGGGGGGACGACGTCCGCCGGCACCTGGTCACGGACGTGCTGCCCTTCGAGGAGGGACCGCGGCTGCTGACCGACCTGGCCGGCCGCCGGCTGGCCGCCCCGCCGCTGCAGGCGGTGCTGCGCTTCGACGGCTCCTGAGCCGCTGCCGGACCGGCTCGCCGGCGACCGCCGGACCGACCTGGGCGTGTCGCGGGGCGAGTCGTCGCGGACGCCCTTGTCCCGGAACTGCGCCGGCGGGATCCTGCCGTTATCGCCGCGGACGCCGGGTGGACCGGGCTGCCGCGGCTCGGGGAGTTGGTCGTCATGGGGTGGGCGATCGTCAGCCTGCTCGGCTTCGCGCTGGAGATCGCGCTGGTCATCTGGCTGGCGCGGAGCAACACCGCCCGGTGGGAGCGCGACCACCGGGCCGCCCGCGCGGTGATCAGGGCACGCGAGGAGGCGTCGCTGCGCGTCCGGGCAGCGGCCCTGATGGCGCAGGGTGTGCCGCCCGGCGTCCGGCGGCTGCCGCACCCGCACCTGTCGCACGTCCCCCACGTGCACCTGCCGCCGCGCGTCGTGGACCGCCTCGCGCACACCCGCGAGGCGCTGCACCGCCCGCACCTCCACCTGCCGCACCTGCACCTGTCGCACCTGAACCTGACCCGGCGCCGGCCGGACGCCCCGGCGCCCGCGCCGGACGACGCGAGAGGGCCGTCCGAAGAGCAGCCCACGTCGTAGCGCCGGGCACCGCGACACCGCGGTGCGGGCACGAGCGCGGACGTTCGAAGTCAGAGCACCGACCGGAACAGGTCGACGACGCGGTCGGCGTGCGCGTCGAAGGTGTGCTGCTCGCGCACCGCGAGGGCGGCCGCGGCACCGCGCCGGGTGGCCAGCTCCTCGGCGAGGACGTCGGCGACGTCGTCGGCGTCCCGGTAGAGCAGCCCGGTGCCGTCGCGGCGCAGCACCCGCTCCACCGACACCAGCGACCCCGGGTTGGCCTGCTGCAGCAGCGGCAGCCCGGCGGCCAGGTACACCGGCAGCCGGGCGGGGGAGTTGAGGTCGTCCCACGTCGCCAGTCGCAGGTCCCCGCCGTTGGCGCTGTCGAAGCGGTGCAGCCAGCCGGCGTCGTACCGCGACAGCTCGCGCACCCAGTTCTCGGGCCCGACCGGTGGGTGCACGTGCACGAACTCCGGCGCGGCGGCCAGCGCGGCGTCCAGCCAGCCGGTCCACGACCCCTTCGGCCCGGGCGCCCGCACCTGCCCGTACAGGTGGGTGTGCACGCCGCGCGCCGCCAGGGCCAGGACTAGGTCCAGGTCCAGCCCGGACGGCCGGCCGGCGACGACGGTGTGCGGCCGGCCGTCGCGGTCGGACAGCTTCGGCGACAGCGGCGCGTCCAGCCAGTCGCGCTTGGGCAGGTCGCCGTCCAGCACGCCGAGGCGGGCCGGGTCGACCCGGCCGGAGAGCGCGAGGGCGAACCAGTCGCGTTCCTCCTCGGTGGCGAACAGGCAGGCGTCGGCGCGGCACACCAGCTCGGCCAGCAGCGGCCACTCGCCGCGCACGATGCTGCGCTGCGGCGCCTCCTTGAACGTCCACACGAACGGCAGTTCCGGGACCGAGGACTGCACCGCGTGCGCGAGGGGCACCGCGCGCCAGTTCAGCTGCGCCCACGCCACGTCGGGCGCCAGCTCCCGGACGGCGGAGCGCCACGCGTGGCGGTCGAGGTCGGGGACGTGCCCGAACGGCAGCGGCCCGACGGTGGCGTCGCCGAGGCCGTCGGTCGTCCACAGGCCGGTGAGCCGGGTGCCGCGCTCGGCCAGTGCCAGCACCCGCTCCGGGTTGAGCGCCAGCTCGCCGACCATGAGCACGGAGAGCCCGTCGGCCGGGTAGGCCCGCGACCAGAACCGCGCGTACCGGGCGACCTCGTCGACGTCCCCGCCGTCGGTGGACGCGAAGCGCAGCGGCTCGCGCACCCGGTAGCGGCTGCGGAAGACGTTCAGCCCGCCGTCCCGCGACTCGCGCAGTGCCGCCGAGCGCTGGGCGGGGTGGCGGGTCCAGGAGCAGGTGACCCGGCCGGTGTCCGCCGTCCGCCCGCGGGCGCGCAGCCGGTCCCACATCAGCCGGCCCAGGTCGTCGGTCTCCAGCTCGGCGCGCTCGGTCCACCGGTCGGCGGTGACCGCGTGTGCCACCTGCACCAGCTGCTCGTACGCGGTGTCCGACGGCTCGGTGAGCAGCGACCGCGCCAGGACGACGTCCGGCCCGGCCAGGCAGTCCAGCAGCGCAGCGAGGTGGCCGGGGGACCAGACGTCGTCGGCCGGCAGGTAGGCGACCAGCGGGGTGTCCAGCGCGTCCAGCCCGGTGTTGAGCGTGGCGCCGAGCCCGCGGTTGACCGCCGAGCGCAGCAGCCGCACCCGCGCGTCGCCCAGCCCGGCCACCACGTCGGCGACCGCACCGGGGTCGGGCGAGCCGTCGTCGAGCACCAGCGCCGTCCAGTCGGCCACCTCCTGGGCGAGCAGGCCCTCGAGTGCGCGGGGCAGGAACGCGGCCTGGTCGTGCACCGGCACGAGCACCCCCACGCCGTTCACGCCACCGCCTCCAGCGCGGCCTCCCCCCGCACCCGCGCGTAGACGGCGGCGACCCGGGCGGCCAGCAGCGGCCAGGCGTACTCGGCGGCCCGCGCACGGGCCCCAGCCGACAGCCGGGCCCGCAGCCCGGGGTCGGCGGCGAGCCGGTCCAGCGCCGCGGCCAGGGCGTCGACGTCCCCGGGCGGGACCAGCAGGCCGGTGACGCCGTGCTGCACCACCTCGGGGATGCCGCCGACGTCGCTGGCCACCACCGGGAGCCCCGAGGCCATGGCCTCGGTCAGCACCGAGCCCATCTCCTCGTAGGCCGAGGGCAGCACCAGGACGTCGAGGGAGGCCAGCACGGCCGGGACGGCGGTGTGCTCGACGAACCCGGTGAGGTGCACGCGCGGGAGGCCGGCCGCCAGTGCGTGCACGCGCTCGCGGTCCGGCCCGTCGCCGACCACCACCAGGGACGCCGGCTCGCGCATCCGGGCGAAGGCCTGGACGAGCCGGTCGGCCCGCTTCTGCGGGGCCAGCCGGCCGACGTAGCCGATCCGCGGCCGGCCGGCCTCCGGGAAGACGTCGGGGGATCGGCCGGCGAACAGGTCCGGGTCGAAGCCGGACGGGATGGTGCTGACCCGCCCGGCCGGTACCCCGTCGGCCCCCAGCGCGGCCGCGGTCCGGTCGGTGAGGACGACGACGGCGCCGGTGCGGCGCAGCGC
>JALYNA010000162.1 GCA_030773455.1 Actinomycetota bacterium | reverse complement strand
GCCGTGCCGCGGGGCAGTCGGTCGCCCGCACGTCGCCCCCGACCGCGGATGCCCGGCTGGCCACCGTGACCCGGCTGCCGGTGGACAAGCGCGCCGCTGCCTGGCGCCGCTCGGCCCCGATGGTGGTGCCGTCGGTCCGCGGGCGATCGACGTCCGGCGGCACCAGCGGCCCGCTGCCCGGCGCGGCCGAGGACGCCCTCATCTGCCGGCTGCTGGAGTTCGGCCTGCCCGAGCGGCTGCTCGGCGCGGACTTCGCCGGCGAGGTCGCCCGGCTCGGCGCCTACGCGGCGCTGACCCGCGCGCTGGCCGCCGGCCTGCCGGCCGCACCGGCGCTGCCCTCCGGGGCGGGCGAGGTGCTGCTGGTCGTCGGGCCAGGCGTGGAGACCCTGGCCGCTGCCCGCTCGCTGATCGCGTCGCTGCGGCTGGACGGCGAGCAGCTGCAGTGGGCCTCCCGCGGTGACCTGGCCGCGCTGGCCCCGCGCAGCAACCGGATCGCCAGCATCGACACGGCCCTCGAGCGCAGGCAGGAGGCCGACCGGTCCAGCGACCTGACGATCGTGGCCGTCGACGTCCCGCTGCGCGCCGGCGGCGGTGCCTGGCTGGAGCAGATGCTCGCGGTTTTCGCGCCGGTCGGCGTCTGGGCGGTCGTCGAGGCCACCCGCAAGCCCGAGGACGTCGGCCCGTGGCTGGACGCGCTACCCCGCGTGGACGCGCTGATGGTGCAGGACACCGACCTGACCGCCGACCCGGCCGCGGTGCTCAGCCGCACCTCCACGCCCGTGGCCCTCCTCGACGGTGCGCGGGCGACCGCCCACCGCTGGGCCTCGCTGCTCTGCGAGCGGCTGGAGAGCTCGGGGACATGAGCCCGCTGCGCTGGGACGTGCTGGCGGTGTCCTTCCTCCTCGCCCTGCCGGTGCTCGCCCTCGGCCTGCGGGGGGACCTCGGTGCGCACGACGTCGTCACGCGGTTGCCGTGGTGCCTGGCGGCGGGCTGGGGTGTGGTGGCGCTGCTGCGCTGGGCCGCCACACCCCGTCCGCCGGCCCACTCCTCTGCCGCCGACGACGACCCCGGCCCCGCCACCCCCTGACACTCGCCGTCGCGGCGGCTCCTGGGGTGTTGTTCGCGCTCCAGGGCTGCTGCAGGACTCCCGGAGCACGAGCAACGCCCCAGGAGGGCCGATCAGGTCGCTGCGGCGGCGCGTGCCAGGGCGCGACCGACCCGGGTGCCCAGCCGGGCCGGGACGTCGAGATCGCCCCAGGTCCACCGGACGACGCCCCAGCCCTCACCGCGGATCTCGTCCTCTCGGAGCTTCTCCTCGAAGACCACGTCACCAGGCTCCTGCCCCGGCCGCAGCAGCCGGCCGTACTTCACCCAGCCGTCGAACTCGCCGACGACCCGCTGCGCGTCCCAGCCGAAGTCGGTGCGACCGATCAGTCGCCCACCGGGCGTCCGCACGCGGAGCTGCAGCGTCGTCGGCATGAGGCCCAGCCGGTGCAGGACCACCCGGCTGCGGCTCTCCCCCACGCTCTCGCTGCGTCCGTCGGCGAACTGGACCGCCCGTGCCGCCGACCGGGTTCCCGTTGCCCCGTCGACCGCGGCGAGCGCTTCCTGCAGTCCTGCGAGGTCCACGGCCCGGGTGCGCAGTGCCGCGTCGAGCAGGAGGACCGCGACCTCGAAGGGCTGCGACCGGGCCACGTCGACGGCGGTCCGTGCCGCACTGGTGACCGGGATCCCGTCGACCACGTCCACGTCGTCGTCACGTAGTCGCCCGACGTGCGTGACCAGGCTCGCCAGAGTCGTTCCACGCCGGCGGCCGGCGCGTGACGTGGACGCGCGCCAGCGGCACCCCCCACAACGGCAGGCCGTGCAGGACCGCTGCTGATTGGTGACTGACGACGGCGGGCCGTCTCAGACCGGGCACCGTCGCGCGCACGAGCATGAGGTGCCGAGCCAGGACGTCGGTCGGGAGTGCACCGTCGACGTAGGCGCCGCGACGCAGTCGCTGCCACTCACGGCGGCGGGTCAACCGGCCGAGTTCGTCGTCCGACCGGCCCGCCGCCAGGGCCTCTCGCCGGAGCACGAGCCGGGCTGCGGAGTCGTCGCTCATGGCCCGACCCTGCGGAATGCGGTGCCATCCGAGGCGGGACCGGACCGATCCGTGGACAGCCGCTGGCCCTGTGGACCGCTCCTGGGGTGTTCCTCGCGCCACTGGAGCCCTGCAGGACCCCCGTAGCGCGAGGAACACCCCTGGAGCAGGGGACCACGCCGGTCAGCGCGGGAGGTCCTCCAGCATCTCGGTGACCAGCGCGGCGATCGGAGAGCGCTCGGAGCGGGTCAGTGTCACGTGGGCGAACAGGGGATGGCCCTTGAGCTGCTCGACCACCGCGGCGATGCCGTCGTGCCGGCCCACCCGGAGGTTGTCCCGCTGGGCCGCGTCGTGGGTGAGCACCACCCGCGAGCCCGAGCCCAGCCGCGACAGCACGGTCAGCAGCACCCCCCGCTCCAGCGACTGCGCCTCGTCGACTATCACGAACGAGTCGTGCAGCGACCGCCCGCGGATGTGGGTCAGCGGCAGCACCTCGATGAGGTCGCGGCCGGCGATCTCGTCCAGCACGTCCTTCGACACCAGCGCGCCGAGGGTGTCGTAGTCCGCCTGCGCCCAGGGCGACATCTTCTCGCCCTCGCTGCCGGGCAGGTACCCGAGCTCCTGGCCGCCGACGGCGTAGAGCGGCCGGAAGACGACGACCTTCGCATGCGCCCGGCGCTCCATCACCGACTCCAGGCCCGCGCACAAGGCCAGCGCCGACTTACCGGTGCCGGCCCGCCCGCCCAGCGACACGATGCCGATGTCCGGGTCCAGCAGCAGGTCCAGTGCGATCCGCTGCTCCGCGGAGCGGCCGTGCAGCCCGAAGGCCTCGCGGTCGCCGCGCACCAGCCGGACGTGCTTGTCCGGGGTCACCCGGCCCAGCGCCGACCCGCGCGAGGACAGCAGCACCAGCCCGGTGTGCGCGGGCAGCTCGGCGGCGGCCGGCGCGTACACCTCGCCGTCGTCGTAGAGGGCCGACAGCTCGGCGTCGTCGAGGGAGACCTCGGCCATCCCGGTCCAGCCGGCATCGACAGCGTCCAGCGCCCGGTACTCGTCGGTGTCCAGGCCCACCGCGGCGGCCTTGACCCGCAGCGGGACGTCCTTGGTGACCAGGCAGACGTCGTGGCCCTCGGCACGCAGGTTGAGCGCCACCACCATGATCCGGCTGTCGTTGCTGTCGTTGCTGTCGTTGCTGTCGTTGCTGTCGTTGCGGGAGCCGGCCGGCAGCACCGACGGGTCGCTGTGGTTGAGCTCGACGTGCAGCGTGCCGCCGTCCTCACTGACCGGGACCGGTGCGTCCAGCCGGCCGTGCAGCACCCGCAGGTCGTCGAGCGTCCGCAGCGCCTGCGGGCGAACCAGCCCAGCTCGGGGTGGTTGCGCTTGTCCTCGAGCTCCCCGATGACGACGAGCGGGAGGACCGCGTCGTGGGCGCCCAGGCGCATCAAGGCCCCGGGGTCGGAGAGCAGGACGGAGGTGTCGAGGACGAACGTGCGGCGAGTACTCACGAGTCGACTCCCGTGGGGCGCAGGGCGCGCCCCGGCCGAGGAGCCGGGCGCCGGCCCCTCTGGTCGACAACATCGTCAGCACCAACCGGGCCTCCCGTGGACGGCGAGGTGTGCTCGCCCTCCACCGCGGACGTTAGGCCCGGGAGGTGACAGGAACACGTCGACGAGGGGACGTGTCCCCCCTTCGGGGCACCACCGGCACCACCGGCACCACCGGCACCACCGGCCTCAGCGACGGCGGCGCGGGCGGACGGCGACCAGCACCCACACCACCGGCACGAGCAGGACCGGCCACTGCAGGCTCAGGTCGCCCACCCACCACAGCCCGCCGACGAGCAGCACGGCCAGCCACCCCGCCGTCCACAGGCCCAGGTCCCGGGCCTCCTCCGGGCTGCGCCGCCCCACCG
>JALYNA010000161.1 GCA_030773455.1 Actinomycetota bacterium | reverse complement strand
CGATGGAGAAGAAGATCTTCACCTGGTTCAGCCAGCTGGCATGGATTGGTAGGTGCATCAGTTCGGCGGTCGGCCAGGTGGTGCGCATGCGCTGGATGGAGCGGGCGCCGTTGTGGGAGGAGCCGTTGTCCACGATCCAGAACACCCGGGCAGGGCTGGCGTAGGGCTCGGTGGTCATCACCTGCTCGACCAGCGCGCCGAATGGCTTGATACCGGTGGTCGGAGCGCAGCGGCCGATCACCCGGGCGGCGTGGACGTCGTAGGCGGCCAGGTAGGCCAGGGTGCCGCCGCGGCGGTACTCGAACTCGCACCGCGGTTGCGGCCCGGCGCCGGCGGCAGGTCGGGGTGGCGGCGGCGCAGGGCTTGCAGCTGGGACTTCTCATCGGCGCTGAGCACGTACTCGTCGGCGCCGAGCGGCTGGCCGTTCCAGATCCGGTCGTAGAGGTCGAGCACCCGGCCGGCCTTGACCGCGAAGTCCGGGTCACGGGGAAGATCCAGGACCGGTGCCGCCACGGGCGGATGGCATCGGCGCGTAGCCAGCGGCCGACCGTCGAGGGCGAGACCGTCTCGACCACGCCGCGGGTGACCGCCTCGGCGGCCAACTCCGCGCAGCTCCAGCGGGACAGCGGAACCCGGTCTGAGCCGGAAGCTCGCAGGCCAGCGCTTTGACCTCGGCCTCGGCGGTTTTGGGAAAGGTGCGCCGCCGACCCGGCCGCGGCCGATCAGCCAGCCCGGGCAGGCCCCGGGCGCAGAACCGCGCCCGCCACTTGCGCACCGTGTCCACACAGACGCCCAGCCGGCGGGCGATCTCGGCGTTCGACGTGTCCTCGGCGGCGGCCAGCACGATGCGGGCGCGCAACACCTCCCGGTGCGCGCACCGCTGCGACCGCGACCGGGCGGCCAACACCCGGCGGTCGGTGTCGGTCACCACGACCCGATGGGGGCTGGTCAGTGCCATTGTTGTTTGTCCCGCCGCCGGCGTCGATCCCGACGGTGCCACGCCGCTCGGCGGCCAGGATGAGGCGATGGCGAAGCGGATCCCGGGCTCCACCAAGAACTCGCTGCACTGGCGGCTGGCCGACCGCGCCGGCGAACGCTGGCCGGACCTGGCCGGACCTGGCCGAGGTGCGGATGCGCTACCGGGCCGGCTTCGCCTACATCGACGGCGTACTGGCCGCCGGCCCGGTCATTCCGCTGTGCCGGCTGCGCTACCTCGGCTCGGCCACCACATGGGGCTTCGCCCTCTACCGCGCCAGCCACGATGACTACGAAGACAACTTCCTGCCCAGCGGCTCACCCACGGGCACCGCCGAAGAAGCCCTCGACTGCGCCTGCGGCCTCTACCTGACCACCCCGACCACCGGGGCCCCGGACCCCCGACGAATCAACGACGGGACCACTAGCCCCGGGTCCACTCCAGCAACTCCTCGGCGGTCCAGGTGTTGACCACCTGCTCGGCCGGGACGCCGCACTCGACCGCCCGCTCGCAGCCGTTGCCCTGCCAGTCCAGCTGGCCCGGCGCGTGCGCGTCGGTGTCGACGGCGAACTCGCAGCCCAGGTCGACGGCCAGGTTGAGCAGCCGCAGCGGCGGGTCCAGCCGCTCGGGGCGGGAGTTGATCTCCACGGCGGTGCCGTGCTCGACGCAGGCCGAGAACACCGCCTCGGCGTCGAAGGTGCTCTCCGGCCGCGGCCGCTGCCGCCGTCCCTCGCGCTGCTCGCGCGGGACCAGCAGCCGGCCGGTGCAGTGCCCAAGGACGTCGGTGTGCGGGTCGGCGACCGCGGTGAGCATCCGCGCGGTCATCGCGGCGGAGTCTGCGCGCAGGTCGGAGTGCACGCTGGCGACGACGACGTCCAGGCGCCCGAGCAGCTCGTCGGTCTGGTCGAGGCTGCCGTCGACGTTGATGTCGCATTCGATGCCGGTGAGGATGCGGAAGGGCGCGAGCTCCTCGTGCAGCGCGGCGACGACGTCCAGCTGCCGCTCCAGCCGCTCGGGGGAGAGCCCGTTGGCGACGGTCAGCCGGGGCGAGTGGTCGGTCAGCGCCATGTACTCGTGCCCCAGCCCGATCGCGGCCTCGGCCATCTCCCGGATCGGGCTGCCGCCGTCGGACCAGTCGGAGTGCACGTGCAGGTCCCCGCGCAGCAGGGCGCGGAACGCCGCCACGTCGTCGGCCAGCGGAACCAGCTCGCCGTGGGTCTCCTCGAGGCGGGCCAGGTACTCGGGCACCTCGCCGGCGTGCGCCTGCACGATCGCCGCGCCGGTCTTGGGTCCGATGCCGCGCAGGTCGGTGAGGGTCCTCGTGCGGATCCGCCGGTCGAGCTCGTCGGGGCCCAGGGTGTCGACGACGGCCGCGGCGGTCCGGAACGCCGAGACCCGGTGCGTGGGCTCGCGGGCGCGCTCCAAGAGGAAGGCGATCCTCCGGAGCGCGGCCGCGGGCGGGAGGACGTCGCTCAGCGGGAGCCCTTCTTGTACTTCCTCTCGGCCTTCCGCTGCGCCTTGGCGGCCCGCTTCTGCGCCTTCCCGTAGCTCTTCTCCGTGGAGTTCGCCGCCCGCTTCGCGGCGCGGCGGGCGAGGTATCCGACCGACGGCTTGCCCTCGGTGTCGACGGCGGCGATCAGCAGCCCGCCGAGCAGGCCCAGGTTCTTCAGGAAGTGGGACAGCTGCCCGAAGCGCTCCTTGGGGTCGTCGTGCTCCCAGAAGCGGTGCCCGGCCAGCGTCGTCGGCACGATGCTGGCCGACAGGGCGAGCGCGGACAGCCGGGGCAGCTTGCCCAGCGCCAGCAGCGAGCCGGCGGCGACCTTCACCCCGGCGTCGATCTTGACCCACTGCTCGACGTCGCGGGGCACCTGGACCGGCAGCTGCTGGTCGGCCGCGGTGGCGATCTGGTCGACGACCGGCGCAGCACCCGGCACCCGGCTCTGCGGGTTGCGCAGGGTGTCGATGCCGCCGTAGACGAACGACGACGCGAGCAGCGGCCGGGCGATCCGGCGGACCAACATGGGTGACCTCTTTCCTTCGGGAGCTCTGGGCGGCGCAGTGCCCCGGCCGGCGCCGGGACACCCCTGCTCGGACCGTAGTGAGGTCGCCGCCACTCCGCTGGGTCAAGCACGTGGGCCGGCGGGTGCGGCAGCCGGCGGCTACACCCCCGTCGGGGCCGGGGCCGGGGCTGCAGCCGTCCACCGCACCGGCCAGCACCGCCGGCCGCCGACGGCGACCGCCGCACCGAGCGCGAGGCCGGCGACGACGTCCCCCGGGTAGTGCACGCCCACGTGCACCCGCGAGTAGCCGACGGCGAGCGCCAGCAGTGCCAGCGCGGCGCCCGCCGCCGGGCACTCCAGTGCGACGGCGGTGACGAAGGCCCCGGCCGAGGAGGCGTGCCCGCTGGGGAAGGAGTGCGTGGTCACCGGTTCGTGCAGCAGGCGGTGCACCGGGTGCGCGGCGAGGTCGGGACGCCGGCGGCCGACCATCGGTTTGAGCGCGGTGTTGACCAGCCCGCTGGACACCGCCATCGACGCCATCCCGCGGACGGCGGCCCGGCGGAGGGCCCCTCGGCGCAGGGCCAGCAGCGCGCCGGTCGCGATCCACAGGCGGCCGTGGTCGGCGGCGGTGGTGAGCCGCCGCAGCCAGCGGTCGGCGGCTGTGGCCGGCAGCCCGCCGACGAGGGAGTGCAGCCGCGCGTCCCAGTGCCGGGCACTCAGTGGAGTGCCACGGCGCGGAGAACGCGTCCCTCGCACTCCGCTCAGGCCTTGCGGCGGGCGCGGTAGGCGGCGACCGTCGAGCGGCTGGCGCAGGTGTTGGAGCAGTAGCGGCGGCTGGCGTTGCGCGAGGTGTCGACGTAGACGTCGTCGCAGCCCTCCGCCGAGCAGACGCCGATCCGCTGCCAGCCGTGCTGGACGACGACCTGCGACAGGCCCATCGCCACCGTCGTCGTCAGCTGGTCGAGCAGCGGAGCGTCGGCTCGGGCGTAGTGCAGGTGCAGCTCGCCGTCGTGGGCGGTGGCGTAGGGCTGCGGGGAGGCCAGTGCGAGCAGCGCGTTGAGCCAGTCCATCACGTCGGCCTCTGACTGCGCGACGGCGACGGCGCGCACCAGGTCGGCGGTCTCGGCCACCTGCCCGGCCTCGGTGGGGGAGAGGTCGAGGACGGCGGTCGGCTCGAACCACTCGTCGTGGGCGCGCAGGAAGGCCGCGGCCCAGTCCTGTCCGGCGTCCCGGTCGGCGTTGGCCAGGTCGATGGCCAGCTCGACCGCACTGGACCCGTAGGTGTCGTAGTCCATGGAGATCCCCTACCGCTGGTGTGCCGCAGACACGCCGTAGGCCCCGTAATCGACTTGACCGCCTACGGTCCGCGTCCGTAGCCTGTAGGTAGTCAACGGCGCTTGACCCCCTACTCTTCCCGTTCCGCCTGCTGCCCGAGGTGAGTTCGTCGTGCGTGCGTACCTGTCCATCTGGCGCCAGCCGTCCGCCCCCGTGCTGCTCGTCGCGGGTCTCGCCGGCCGTCTCCCCTCGGCCATGGTCCCGCTCGCGCTGCTGCTCATGGTGCAGCAACAGACCGGTTCCTATGCCATTGCCGGTCTCGCGTCGGCCGCCTACGGCCTGGCGATGGCCGGCATGGCGCCGGTGCTCGGCCGGCTGGCCGACCGGCGCACCCCGCGACCGGTGCTGCTGGCCCAGGCCGGCACCTACCCGCTGCTGCTGACCCTGCTCCTGGCCGTCGTCCTCGGGGGCGCGCCGACGGCGGCCATCGTCGCCGCCTCGGCCGGCGCCGGCGCCGGGACGCCGCTGGTGTCCGCGGTGGTCCGGGCGCTGTGGTCCCGGGTCGACCCGCGGGTCCGCGGCACCGCCTACGCCCTCGACGCCACCGCCACCGAGCTGGTCTTCGTGACCGGCCCGACGCTCGTCGCCGCGCTCACCGTGCTGGCCTCGCCTGCATGGGCCGTCCCCGTCGCCGGCGTTCTCGCCGTGGCCGGGACGGTAGGCATCGCGACCTCGCGCGCGATGCGCGACTGGGCGCCCGTGCCGGCCGCGCACCGCACCAGCCCGTTCGCCACGGTGCTCGCTCCCGGCATGCCCGGGGTGCTGCTCAGCGGCTCGGCCCTGATGGTCGGCTTCGGCGCGCTCGAGGTCGCCGTCCCCGCGTTCGCCGACGCTGCCAGGTCACCCGGCATGTCCGGCGTCCTGCTGGCGCTGTGGTCGCTGGGTTCGGTGACCGGCGGGCTGTGGTTCGGCGCCCGGGTGGTCAGCGCGTCGCTGCCGCGTCAGTACCGGTGGCTGCTGCTCGGCGTGACGATCGGCCTGGCGCCGCTCGCCGCGGCGTCGGACCCGTGGGTGCTCGGCGCGCTGCTCTTCCTGGGCGGGACGGCTATCGCGCCGACGCTGACGGTGCAGAACGCCCTGGTCGGCGCCGTCGCCCCGGCGCACGCCACCACGGAGGCCTTCACCTGGCTGTCGACGATGGCCACCGGCGCCTCCGCCATCGGGGCGGCGCTCGGCGGTGCGCTGATCGAGACGCCGGCCGGGGTCAGCGGCAGCCTGCTGCTCGCCGTCGCCGGGGCGGCGCTGGCGGTGCTGGTGACGCTGGTGCCGGGCCGCCGACCGGCCCGAGAGCGGGTGATGGGGCCCGTCGCCGTCTGAGGGGGCGGTCTGCGGAGGCCGCCCGAGGCGCTGGTAGTCTCTCTTCTCGGTGGTTCCGGGGGGACTCGGGCCCCGGGAGGCTTCGCCTAGTCCGGTCTATGGCGCCGCACTGCTAATGCGGTTTGGGTTAATCCCCATCCCGGGTTCAAATCCCGGAGCCTCCGCGCACGACAACTGAACAGTCCGCACCCGTAGCTCAACGGATAGAGCATCTGACTACGGATCAGAAGGTTAGGGGTTCGAATCCCTTCGGGTGCACGTCTGGTTGAGACACCGACCTGCGCGTTTCCCCGACGGGGGAGGCGCGCAGGTTCGT
>JALYNA010000160.1 GCA_030773455.1 Actinomycetota bacterium | reverse complement strand
GGGCAGGCCCAGCCGGCGCGCTCCGCCCTGCGCCGGGCGTGGGCGCTGTCCGCGGCCGCGGGCTGGGACGCCCGACTGCCGGAGGTGGCCCTGGCCCTGGGCGAGGTGGTCGACTCGGCCGGTTCGGTGGACGCCGAACTCGTCCGCATGCTCGAGCACGCGCTGGCCCGGACGGCACCTGGCGACCGGCTCGGGCGGATCAGGCTGACGGCACGCCTCGCCACCGAGCTGTACTGGACGCCGCGGCTGACGGAGGGCCGGCGCCGCGCTGCGGACGCCGTCGCGGCCGCCCGCCGCCTCGGTGACCGTCGCGCGCTCGCCGTCGCCGTGGCAGCCCAGCAGTTCGCCCTTCGGGGACCGGACGACCTGCGCGAACGCACTCGGCTCGGCGAGGAGCTCGTCGGCGCCGCGCGCGACCTCGGTGAAGAGGTGCTCGAGGTCCAGGCCCGACGGCTGCTGCTCGCCGACCGCCTGCAGACGGACCGGGCCGCCGCCCAGGCCGACCTCGCCGGGCTCGACGCGCTGGCCGCCTCGACCCGCCGACCCCTCGCCCGTTGGTACGTGCTGGTGAACCGCTGCGTGCTCGCCGCGCTGGCGGGCGACCCGGCGGAGGCGCTGCACCTGGTGCGCGAGACGGAGGAGCTCGGCCGTCGGCTGGGCGCCGCACCGGCGCGGATGTACGGCGTCGGGCAGCGCTACGCACTGCTCCGCCAGCAAGGCTGCGGAGCGCGCAGCGAGGACGAGCTGCGGGCCGTGGCCGCGGATTACCCCCGCCTGGCTACGCTGCGCTGCGACCTGGTCCTGCTGCTGGCCGAGGCGGACCGCGCGGAGGAGGCGGCACCTCTTCTCGAGCAGCTCGTCGTCGACGACTGCGCCGCCATTCCGCGCGACGCCCTGTGGCTGGCCAGTCTGTGCGTGCTCGTCCTCGCCGCCGCCCGCCTGGGTCGTACCCAAGAGCTGGCTGTGCTCGAGCGGCTGCTCGCGCCGTACGCCGGCCGCATCGCGCTGCAAGGTCTCGCCGTCTGGTGGGGAGCTGTCGATCACTACCTCGGCTGCGCCTACGTCGGGCTGGGGCGGCTGGAGTGCGCCGAGAGCGCCCACCGGCGGGCGTTGCGCCTGCACCACTCCTGGGCCGCCGAGCCCTTCGTGCGGCTCAGCCAGGAGGCCGTGACCGATGTCGCGCGACGCCGAGCGGCCGACGGCGGCGCGGGCACGGGCGGGCTGACAGGGCGGGAGCGGCAGGTGCTCCGGTTGCTGCAGGGCGGCGCCGCCAACAAGCAGATCGCCCGCGAGCTGGGCATCAGCGTGCACACCGTGGAGCGGCACGTCACGAACCTCTACGCCAAGATCGGCGCACGCAGCAGGTCGCAGGCGACGGCCCTGGGGCTGGCCGTGCACCCGTAGCCCGCGCCTGCCGACCTACGAGGTTTCCGCCATATCGCGTGCGCCGGTGCGGGCGCAGCATGACCGGCACAGGTTGGACAGGCCGGGCGCTTCCCGGAGGGGGCACACATGCGACTCGCGGACAAGGTCACGCTCATCACCGGCGGGGAGAGCGGAATAGGGCTAGCCACGGCGCGGCGGTTCGTAGACGAGGGAGCCCGAGTTTTCCTCGTCGGTCTGGACGAGGGGCGGCTCAAGGAGGCCGCGGACGAGCTCGGCGCCTACGCAGGCTGGGCCGTCGCCGACGTCACGCAGGAGGCGGCCGTCGAGCAGGCCACGCAGGCCGCGGTGGACCGCTTCGGTCCGCTCGACGTGCTGTTCAGCAACGCGGGCATCAGCGGGGCGGTCAGCGGGATCACCGACTACCCGTCGGACGTTTTCACCCGCACTCTCGCGGTACACGTGACCGGCGCCTTCCACTGCATCAAGGCCGCACTGCCTCGTATGCACGACGGCGGGAGCATAGTGATCACGTCGAGCGTGGTCGGCCTGATGGGCATCGGCGGCCTCTGTGGCTATGTCGCGGCCAAGCACGGGCAGGTCGGCCTCATGCGGGCGGTCGCCACCGAGGTCGCGCCCCGTCGCATCCGGGTCAACTCGCTGCACCCAGGGCCGACGTCGACGCTGTTCCAGAGCGAGATCGAGATGGCCGCCACCGGCCTGCCGGCGGGCGAGGCGGCTGCGGTGTTCGACGATCTGCTGCCGCTGAAGCGCCACGCCACGCCGGCGGAGATCGCCGCCGCGGTCGTGTATCTCGCCAGTGACGAGAGCAGCTTCGTCACCCGCACGACGCTTGCCGTGGACGGAGGGCTCGTCGGCTAGCCTCCCTCCTGAGAGGTGTGCGCGCCGAAACTCCTACTTACCGGGCTCAGGCGTTGGTTGCGCACATGCCTGACGACCGTGCTGGCAAGGGTTGCCTGTCGCCCAAGTACTCGGGAGTCGAGTTTGCGCGAGAAGGCCCGAGGGGTTTAGCATCTCGGGCTTTTCGGCGCCCGCCTGAACCTCCATCGACCGAACCGTGGTCGTGTACAGCGGAGGGCGAGTTGGCCGGCGGTCCACGCACCCGCCGGCCTCCCCGGCGGCCGAATCGTGCTGTCCACGGCGCACTTGCGAGGTGAGGCAGCATCTGCCGGTGACCCCGCCGGACGCCGACCTGCACGCCCTGCTCGCCCAGCTGCAGGCGCAACTGCCGCCGACGTGGGACGCCTGGCCCGGCGGCTGGCCAGACCAGGTCGAGCTCGCGCTCATCGACGCGGTGCTGTCCATCGCAGCCTCAACCTCTGAGAGGTGTCCGCGCCAAAACCCTTACTTACGGCCCAGCCCGCACGTTCTGTACAGCCCGGAAAGGCGGCTTGGATGTTTAGCATCACGCCGTTCTGGAGCCACCACTGTCGCTCACTCCTCGTCGTCGAGCACCCCCCCTGGCTGCCGTCGGGGCTGGTCTTTTATATCCCAAGGTTCAGTTCCGGCTGGTCAGAACTCGCCGGGGGCATCTGGCGGTTCGGTTCCGGTTCCGGACCCCCCTTTCCCTAGGGG
>JALYNA010000159.1 GCA_030773455.1 Actinomycetota bacterium | reverse complement strand
AGCGCCGCCTGCCCCTGCGCGCGGGCGGTCGCGACCTCCGCGGCCGCGCGTCGCAGCTCGGCCGGGACCATCACGTCGCGCAGGGCGAGGCTCTCGACGGCCACGCCGACCGCCTCAGCCGCCGTCCCCACCCGCTGCCGCACGTCCGCCGGGACGGCGTCGCGCGCGGCGAGCAGCTCGTCGAGCGTGCGGCCGGCCACCGCCTCGCGCAGCGCGACCTGCAGCGCCGCGTAGACGAACCCGTCGGCGTCCTCCACGGACTCGTGCCAGCGCCGCGGGTCGGCCGTGCGGCACGCGACGGTGAGGCTGACCTTGACCGACAGCCCATCGGCGGTCAGCACCTCCTGCCCGGGGACGACGAGCAGCCGGGGCCGGACGACGACGCGCACGCGCCGACGACGCCACCGCAGCCGCCGGTGCCGGCCCGGCTCGAGGACCTCCTCGAACCGGCCGTCCCGGTAGAGCAGCACCCGCTCCCACTCCTGCACCACGATGCGCACCGCACTGCCCTCCTCTCCGTCGTCCGGGCCCTGCGCCGTCCCCGCCCCGCGCGACCGCCCGGCGCGCGGCCGGGCCCCGGCGGGGAGCGCACGGGGCGCCGCAGACCGCTGGGACCGGGAGAACCGCGCGCCGGACGGCCTCGGGAGTCGAACCCGTGCGTTCCTACAGACGCGTGACCATCTGGCACGCCCGTGGCCGACGCGCAGGACCCGCGGCAGCGATGCCGCCCGGCTGCTGGTCACGGGCGAGCGGAACGGTAACCAAGGGGGCTCGTCCGGCGCGCCGCATTTACCGCGGCAGTCAGGGCCGGCCCTGAGGACGGAGAACGTCAGGAGGCCGACGCGGACTGCTGAGTGGCGGCGACCAGATGGGACCCGGTCGTTCCGACGGGGGTGACGGGGAAGCCCAGCTCGGTCAGGACGTCGGCGATCGCGGCGTTCATCGTCCGCTGCACGGTCACCTCCACCACCGCGCCCCGGACGCGCTCCAGACTCATCCGGTCGTGCTGGCGCCAGCTGACCAGGACACCGCGGCGGCCGGGGTCAGGGACCAGGCACACACCGCCGGCCGGGCTGTCCTCGGCGCAGTCGTGCAGGTCGAAGCCGGCTTCGACCAGCGCCGCGCTCACCTCCACCAGCAGCGTGGTCAGCGCGTCGGCGTCCGACAGCAGCTCGTCCCAGTCCTCGCTCAGCCGGTCCAGCTGGAGACCCAGTTCGGCGAGCCAGGCCCGCTCCGCCGGCGACGGCCGCCGTCCCAGCGCGCCGTCGGGTCCGCGCAGGCCGTAGACCGCGTGCGCCGAGGCCGGCAGTCCATCGGACAGCGCAGCCCAGTCCGCCGAGATCCGGTCCGGGAACGGACCCGCCAGGACCAGCGCGCCCGGCTGGTCACCGGACTCGTCGACCAGCCACCACCCCGACGCCCCGCGCCCAGCCGGGTGGGTCGTCTCGCCCGGGACCTCCGCGTGCTGGCGGGCCTCGCGCGCTCGGTCGGACTCGTAGCGAGCCGTCGAGCTCCTGCCCAGCGCGACGACCAACCCGATCAGCGTGACCAAGCCCAGCACCGCCACCGTCGGCTCCACGACCATCACTGCACCCCTCCGCACTGCGATCCGAACGCCGACCGATCGGCGAACCGGCTCCTCATCGACCCCGACCCGGACCCGCACTCACCAGGCACGCCAGGCCCCCTGTGGCCCGGCACCCCAGAGGGCCGCCCGGCGCAGCCACTCCTGCACGCGCGCCCGGAGTACGGGCCGGCGACCGTCGGCCGGGCGACGCCACGGCGCCGGCGCCTCCGCGGGGAGCTCGAGCGCGAAGAGGTCCAGCAGCAGACCCAGCCCGTCGTCCGCCGGACTCTGCTCGGTCCCGGTCGACGGGCGGGTGGTGATCGTGGTGGGCGCGCTCACGCGGGTTCTCCTCAGGCGGTCCCGTCGCGGCTGGGGAAGCGCCGCGGACGAGGGAAAACTAGGTCCCGACGAGATGCGATCCGCCTCCTCGGCCGCCGCGCGGACGGTCCCGTCACCGCATCGTTGTGCAGGCCCCGGCCAGTGGCCGGTGCCCGTCCCTGCGGACACCGCCTTGTCGACTCGTCACCCCCGCGAGAGCGTGGAACGGCGGCTGACGTCGTTCGGTCACGCCTCCGGGCCGGCGCGGCACGGCATGTCGCAAGCGGTGGTCAACGGTTCCATTCGCTGCTGTGATGGGGCCCCTCACCCTCGCGCGACGTACTTGACCAGTGCCGGGAGGTCAGGACGATGCTGAGGTGCGCCCTCGCCTACCGCTTCGGGCTCACGCCATGGGAGCGATATCGCGAGGCGGCGGCAGGGAGCATCGGGGCCCTGCTGGACCGGGAACAGGCGGAACGGTCGCGCCCCCTGGGTCGGGCTCTCGATCTCGGTTGCGGCCGTGGCCTGTACACCTCCGAACTCGCGAGGCGGGGGGAGGCCGTGGGCATCGACAACGTCCCGCGCGCGATCGACGGGGCGGAGCGCGGGAGCGTCTCCGGCGCCGGCTTCGTGGTGGGCGACGTGACGGCCCTCGCGCCGGCCGACCTGGCCACGTTCGACTTCTTCCTGGACGTCGGCTGCTTCCAGGGCCTGAGCTCCGAGCAGCGTCTCGCCGAAGGGCGGGGTGTCTCTGCGCTCGCCAATCCGGGCGCGACGCTGCTGATGCTCGCCTTCGGGCCGACCCCCATGCGTTCCGCCGCGGGTGGCGGGTCGAGGGCGGACGTCGACGCTGCCTTCGCGGGGTAGGAGATGCTCTCGGTCGAACCCGCCGACACCACGGGACTGGGATGGCCGCTGACCAAGACAGCGCCGCAGTGGTACCGGCTCCGCCACCAGGCCCAGAGCGACCGCTGACGAGCGGAGTCGCTGGTCAGCACCTCCTCGCGTGGGCCCCGTGGGGATCGAACCCACAACCCGCGGATTAAAAGCTCCTCGGCTGGCTGTTCGCCAGGGTCCGCCCTTGTTCGTCTCCCCAGGTCAGAGGCTCGTCCGGTCAGTCGAGGACCGCCGCGAACGGTCGCGGACGCCGCGCACTGGCCACCACGCTGGCACCAGTGGCGCCCACCGACCCGGAACCTACAGCTGCCCACGTAGCGCCACCGCTCCACAGCGGTGAGCATCAAGACGCAAGGCGGCCCCGCCCCGGTGTCCAGACCGGGACGGGGCCTTGATCCCTCACCTGCACCGAGGAGAGAGACCCATGATCGACACTACTGAACGTCGTCCTGCCACGACTGTGGTCGAGGACCCCCCCATGGCCCAGGCCATGGTGCATTTCCTGACGCACCACTCGCAGCCGACGCTTGTGGTGCTCCTGGTGGACTGGCTGCCGCGGAACGGCCGGCACTGGTACCTGCTCCCCGACGTCGATGCCTTGGCGTTGAGCATGGAGGCGTGGGAGCGCGGCGCGGTGGATGCGGTCTTCGAGGAGATCGGCATCCGTCTCCGGCTGCCTCACCTGTCCGAGCGACCACCGGCCCGGAGCTGGTGTCCGCTCTGCGGCGGCCCACAGCGCTCGCCCGGCGTGCCCGTCGGGCCCATCGGGACCCGACGGGAATCGTCAGCTCCGGCCACGCCTCGGCGGCCGACCGTCAATGACCTCGGGCTGCTGCGTCCGGGAGGCCGTCGATGAGGTCCCGCGAGATCGTTGTGCTGCCCTGCGGGCTCACCATCGAGCGCGTCGCCCCGGGTCTGTTCGAGGTCGCATTGACCCGCCCGGACGGGGTCTGGTCCGACCTGATGGACATGTGGGACCTGCAAGCGCTCATCGACGAGCTGGCCGCCCGCCTCGCCAGTTGACCAACGTCTGCACAAGCGACAACGTCTGCACAAGCGACTGAGCCCCGCCACCCGTAGGTTCGCGGGGCCCAGTCGCAGCTTGGCCTAGGCCAGCCTATGACTCGCTGAAGCTACGCCAGGGACAGGTACTTCGACGCGAACGGGCTGCTCGAGAAGTATTGGCCGTGAGTGATCTGAATCGTCTCGATGGAGTCCGCACCTACGAGGACGATCTCCAGGTCCTTTGCGCCGCGGTGCTGCTCCTCGGCTGCGGCGTACGCGGCTGCAGCCCGAGGAGCCTCGCGGAACGCCTCTTGGCTGATCAGCTCCCCCTTGGCGTGGTCGAAGACGAGCAAGAAGTGCACCATGCTCTGGCTCATCTAGGCCCTGTTTGATAAGTCGCGCAGCCAGATGTTGATGTTGGAGATCTGGACGGTCGCCTCGTAGCGGACGGCGAGCTTGTCGTACCGAGTGGCGAAGCCGCGGTGCTGTTTGTGCAGGTTGATGCCGCACTCGACGGCGTGCCTCTGCCGGTAGGTGG
>JALYNA010000158.1 GCA_030773455.1 Actinomycetota bacterium | reverse complement strand
GGCCTGCGGACCTACGTCGCCGTCCGCGGCGGGATCGCCGTCGAGCCGGTGCTCGGCAGCCGCTCGACCGACCTGCTCGCCGGCCTCGGCCCGCCGGTGCTCTCCCCCGGTGACGTGCTGCCGGTGGGCCGGGCCGCCGGGCCGATGCCGGGAGTGGACCTCGCGCCGGTACCCGACCCGCCCGGCGGCGAGGTGACCGTCCGGGTGCTGCCCGGCCCGCGCGCCGACTGGTTCGCCCAGGACGCGGTGCGCGCGCTGACGGGCACCCCGTGGACGGTGACCGGCGAGAGCAACCGGATCGGCCTGCGGCTCGCCGGCGTCGCGCTGGAGCGGGTCCGCACCGGGGAGCTGCCCAGCGAGGGCATGGTGCGCGGGGCGCTGCAGGTGCCGCCGTCCGGGCAGCCGGTGCTCTTCCTCGCCGACGCGCCGGTCACCGGCGGCTACCCAGTCATCGGCTACGTCGACGACGCCGACGTCGACCGCTGCGGCCAGCTACGCCCCGGCCAGACGCTGCGCCTACGGGGCGCTCTGTCGTGAGCCCGCCCCGCTCCGGCCGCCCCCGGCCGTGGTGGGTGGTCCTCGCCCCGCCGCCGCGCTGGTCCTGGTCGCCCTGTGCCTGCGCGCCCCCTTCTCCGCCGTCGGCCCGCTCCTCGGGGAGCTGGGCGCCGAGCTGTCCGTGCCGCAGGCCGCGCTGTCGGTGCTGCCCGCGCTCCCGCTGGTGTGCTTCGGCCTGGTCTCGCCCGTCGCGCCCACGCTGGCCGCGCGCCTCGGCGTCCAGCGCGCCGTCCTGGCCGGCCTGGCCGTGCTCGCCGCCGGGATCGCCCTGCGCACGGCCGGTACCTGGGGCCTGTACGCCGGCACCGTGCTGCTGACCGCCGGCATCGCGGTGGCCAACGTCCTCGTCCCGGCTGCCGCGCGCGCGGAGTACGGGGACCGCAGCGCCGCGGTCGTGGGCGCGGCGGTGGCCTCGATGGGGTTCTCGGCGAGCCTGGGCGCGGGCCTGGCGCAGCCGCTGGCCACGGCGGCCGGCAGCGCGGTCGCCGGGCTGACCCTGTGGATGGCGCCGGTGCTGGTCGCGGCCACGGCGATGGCCCTGCTCGCCCGCCGCCGGTCCCCCGTCCCCGGCCCCCTGGTGGCCCGGCCCCCGGTGGTCGCCGTCCTCCGGGACCGGGTGGCGCTGGCCGTGACGGTGTTCTTCGGCCTCCAGTCCCTGGCCTTCTACGTGATGCTCACCTGGCTGGCCGACGTGCTCGAGGACGACGCCGGCACCTCCGCGGTGACCGCCGGGGCCCTGGTGGCAGCCGCGGCCGCGTTCGGCGCACCCTGCGCGCTCGTCGTCCCGCCGCTGGCCGCGCGGCAGCGGTCCCAGGTGGTGTGGGTGGCCGGCGCGACCCTGCTGTCGACGGTCGGGATCCTCGGGCTCCTCGTCGCGCCCACGGCCGCCCCCGCGGTGTGGGCGGTGCTGTGGGGCCTCGGCACGGGCATGGCGTTCCCGCTGGCGATGACGCTCGTGCTGGTGCGCACCCGCGACGTCGCCCAGACCGGCCAGCTGTCGGCGGCCGCGCAGAGCGTCGGCTACCTGCTGGCCGCCACCGGACCCCTGACCGTCGGCCTCCTCCATGACAGGACTGGCGGCTGGCGAGCGGGGCTGGCCGTGCTGCTGGTCCTGCAGGCCCTCCAGCTCGCGGCCGGGCTGCACGCCGGCCGGCCGGGGTTGGTGACCGACGTCCCAGCGGACACCGTCGGACTTCCGGAGGTCCGCCGCTGAGGACGGCCCACCGTCGCTCCCCGCACGACGACCGGCCAGGTGTGACGACGCATCCCATCCCAGCTGACGACGCCAGCACTCCCGTGGCGACAGGGCCACCCGTGGCAACCCGACGCCAGGCGCGGTGGGCCCGGCAGCCACGTGGTGGCCATGCCTCCCGGCGACGCCCGCCGCACCGACGCCAAGCGGCAGGCCGACGTGCGTTCCTACCCCTCGCAGCTGGAGGGCATGGCGACCCTCGCCGCCGACCTGCCTGCAGACGAGGCCGCCGAGGGCTTCGACCTGATTGACCAGCTGGCGAAGATGGCCAAGGCCGACGGCGACCCGAGGCCCATCGGCCAGATCCGGGTGGAGGTCTTGTCGCTGCTGATCCGCCGACCGGCCGGCCACGGCCTGCCCGCGGTCACGGCCAACGTGACGGTCACCGCCGCAGTCGACGCACTGGAGGGCACCGCGGACACGCCGGGGTCGATCAACGGGCTACCCATCACCGCGGCGCACGTCCGCGAGCTGCTGCAGCGCATCGGGGCGCTGGGTCTGCAGGCGCCCGAGGGTGGCTCGCTGACCCTCGCAGTCACCGACGCCGACGGGCGGTTGCTGGCCACGGCCTCCCTGGCGCAGCTGGCCAGGCTGGCCCGCCGCGGCTGCCGCGAGCACCCCGACGGCCAGTGCGGCTGCCCGGTGCTGGGCCGCCCGGAGCCGACCGATGCCTACACCCCCACCGAGGCCCAGCACGCGTTCGTCACCACCCGCGTCCGGGCCCGCCGGTTCCCCAACTGCGGCCAGCGCGTGGGCTGGGCCGACCTCGACCACGTCGTCCCGCACGCCTGCGGCGGGGCGACCGACTGCGCCAACCTGTGCTCCCTGTGTCGCAGCCACCACCGTCTGAAGACCTTCGCCCGGGGCTGGCGGTTCGTTCTGGACCCCTACGGCACCCTGCACGTCACCACCCCGTCCGGCGTCACCCGTATCACCCGCCCACGCGGGCTACGCGCCCCGGGAGCCGACCCACGGGAGACGGGCGAGTCCCGGACACCGAGCGCCCCGGCGGACGACGACGAGCCGCCACCTTTCTGAGCGCAGCGGACCAGCAAGTGGGCTCGTCCCATGCGACGAGCCGACGTGCGCGGTGCCCATGACGGCGCGAGGGCGCAGCAGCAGAAGTGGCCGAGCAGCAGTTCGGGCGTCTCCGTGGGGGGACCGACGCCGACGAGCTAGGATCACCCCAGGTGCAACGCCTAGGAGCCTGCTGAATCAGGGGGCAGGGCCGGGGACTATCCGGATTTGTGCACCGGCGGCGCCGGGTTGGCACCGTCGCCGCCTCGCTTGTCGTGCTGCGGTCGTCACACGAGTAGCGGATCCTTGGGTGCCGTCGTTCCGCCGTACGGCGCAACGGCCTGCTCCTGCGGCTGGTCGCGGTCTCGGCCTGCGGTGGCGGCTGCTCGACATGCAACCGGGCGGGATCCCTGACGAGGCCGACGACGGCACGCCTGCCGGGCAACGGTTCGGCTCACCGGCTTCCGGCTAGGGACCGGCCACACGCGAGCGAGGAGCGGCACGATGCAGCTGAACAGCCTGGTGCGGCAGATGGCGTCGACCACGAGCCGGGTCGTGGAGGCGGCGGCCCCTGCCCTGGACCGGGTCGACAGCAGCGTGAGCCTGCTGTGGGAGGGCTACCAGTTCGGCACGCGCCGGTTCGCCCGGGCCGGGGCCGATCTGTTCGACACCAGGCTCATGCTCACCCGTGCCACCTTCACCTACGGGGAGGAGGCGGCGCGGCACTTTTACACCCCTGACCGGCTGACCCGGAAGGGTGCGCTGCCGCTCCCCACCCTCGCCCTGCTGCAGGACGTTGGTAGCGTGCAGGTACTGGACGGCGCGGAGCACCGGCACCGGAAGGCCATGTTCCTGTCGATGATGACGCCGACCGCGCTGGACGAGCTGGTCACCCTGTTCGAGCGGCACTGGGGCGAGGCCGAGCAGCGCTGGGCCGCGCAGGAGCACGTTGTGCTGCTTGGCGGGGTGCACGAGGTGCTGTGCCGCACGGTGTGCGCGTGGAGCGGGGTGCCACTGGCTGAGGAGGAAGTGCCGCAGCGGACCCGGCAGCTCGTGTCGATGTTCGAGGGCGCCGGCGCCTTCGGCCCGCGCAACTGGCGCGGCCAGCTGCTGCGGTACTCGGCCGAGCAGTGGGTGCGCGACCTCGTGGAGCAGGTGCGCAGCGGGCGGCTGGACGTCGCCGAGGGACGGCCCCTGCACGTCGTCGCCACGCACCGCGGCCTGGACGGCGAGCTGCTGAGCACCGCGGTAGCCGCGGTGGAGCTGATCAACGTGCTGCGCCCGACGGTCGCCATCGGCAGGTTCATCGTCTTCGCCGCGCTGGCGCTGCACGAGCACCCGGAGCAGCGCGTCGGGCTGACCGACGACGACGCGCTATGCGCCTTCGCACAGGAGGTGCGTCGCTTCTACGCCTTCTTCCCCGTGGTGGGCGGCCGGGTGGCGGAGGAGTTCGCCTGGCGCGACCGCACGTTCCGGCGCGGCGAGTGGCTGCTGCTCGACCTGTACGCCACCAACCACGATGCGCGGATCTGGGGCGACCCCGAGGCCTTCCGCCCGGAGCGGTTCCGAGAGCGGACGCCGGGGCCGTTCGACCTCGTGCCTCAGGGCGGGGGCGACCACGCCACGGCGCACCGCTGCGCGGGCGAGTGGCCGACGGTCCGGCTGCTGGAGCGCGCGGTCGGGTTGCTCGCGGCGCTGCCTCACGACGTCCCGCCGCAGGACCTCACGGTCGACCTGACGCAGATGCCGACCTCTCCGCGCAGCGGGATGGTCGTCCACGTCCGTGGCCAGTCCAGGCCCCAGGCCTAGCTAGAAGGGGTAGGCTGGCAGATCGCCGCGCAGGGTGACCCACTAGGTCTCGGTGAACGCCTCGATGTTGGCCTGCGGGCCGCCGTGCCGGTACCTGACGCCCCGACCCCGCCGAACGGAGCCACGGCCTCGTCGTTGACCGTCTGGTCGTTGATGTGCACCAGGCCCGAAGGGATGCGCTCGGCCAGCTGCAGGCCGGCGTAGACGTCGCGGGTGAGGATGCCCAGGCTCAACCCGTACTCGGTGCCGCGAGTCAGCTCCGCCACCTCGTCGAGGCTGCGGAACGGGGTCACCGGCGCGACGGGGCCGAAGATCTCCTCGCGGTAGGCCGGCGCCTCGACCGGCACGTCGCCGAGCACGGTGGGCCGGTAGAACAGCCCCTCGTAGGTGCCACCGGTGCGCAGCGTCGCCCCGCCCTCGACGCTGCTGGTGACCAGGCCGTGCACCCGGTCGCGCTGGCCGGCGTCGATCAGCGGGCCCAGGGCCACCTGCTCCCGGAACGGGTCGCCGACCGGCAGCTTCTCGACCTTCTCGGTGAGGACGGCGGTGTACTCCTCGGCGATCGACTCGTGCACCAGGTGCCGGCTGGTGGCCATGCAGATCTGGCCGCAGTGGGCGAAGGTGCCGAACGCGCCGACCGAGGCCGCGGCGGTCACGTCGACGTCGGGCAGCACGACGAGCGCGGAGTTGCCGCCGAGCTCCAGGTGCGCGCGCTTGAGGTGCTGGCCGGCGAGCGCGCCGACCGCGCGGCCGGCCCTGGTCGACCCGGTGAACGCGAGAACCCGCACCGGCGGAGCGGTCACCAGCGCCTCGTCGACGTCCGCGCCGCCGGGCAGCACCTGCAGGACGCCGGCCGGCAACCCGGCTTCGGCGAACACGCGGGCGAACAGCACGCCGCCGGAGACTGCGGTGCGCGGATCGGGCTTGAGGACGACGGCGTTGCCCAGCGCCAGCGCCGGGGCGACCGCGCGGATGGCCAGGACGGTCGGCACGTTGAACGGCGCGATCACCCCGACCACGCCGGCCGGCAGCCGGCGGGCGAAGGACAGCCGGGGCGCCGGTGCACAGCAGTTCCCCGTACGGGTGGCTGGGCAGGGCGGATGCCTCGTAGCACTCGGCGGCGGTGGTGTGCACCTGGAAGTCACCGAACGGAGCGATGGCGCCGGTCTCCCGGGCCAGCCAGCCCCGGATCTCCTCGGTGTGGGCCTCCAGCACCTCACCGGCGCGGCGCAGCACCCGCGCGCGGTCCTGGAACGGCTGTGCCGCCCACGCCCGCTGGGCCTCGGCCGCCCGGTCCGCGGCGGCGGCGACGTCCTCCGGCGTGGCCCGCCCGACCGCGCCGACGACGTCGCCGGTGGCCGGCTCCACGACGTCGTAGGTGCCGCCGGACCCCTCGGTCCAGGCGCCGGTCCAGACCCGGCCCTGCCACGCCCCGTCGTCCAGCAGTGCCATGCCCGTCCTCTCCTCCGCGGATGGCGCGACCCCGCGGTCGCCCCGGGGTCGGCCTCCCGGCAGGGTAGGACCGTCGACAGCCGATCCGTCGGCCGGGAGCAGGAGGGGTCCATGGGCATCAGGAACACCGCGGAGTTTCAGGCGCTGGCCGAGCACCACCGGCAGGTGCGCGACACCCACCTGCGGGACCTGTTCGCCGAGGACGCCGGCCGCGGCACCGACCTCACCGTGCGCGCGGGGGATCTGTACCTTGACTACTCCAAGAACCGGCTCACCCGCGAGACGGTGCGCCTGCTCGCTGCGCTGGCCGAGCGGGCCGGCCTGCGGGAGCGCAGCGAGGCCATGTTCCGCGGCGAGCACATCAACACCACCGAGGACCGCGCAGTGCTGCACGTGGCGCTGCGCGACCCGCGGACGAGCGGCCTGGACGTCGACGGCCAGGACGTGCGGCACGACGTGCACGAGGTGCTGGGCCGGATGGCGGACTTCGCCGACCGGGTGCGCGGCGGGGAGTGGACCGGGCACACCGGCGAGCGGATCCGGGCGGTGGTCAACATCGGCATCGGTGGCTCGGACCTCGGGCCGGCCATGGCCTACCAGGCGCTGCGCGACTACTCCGACCGGTCGCTGACCTTCCGGTTCGTGTCCAACATCGACCCGACCGACCTCGCCGAGGCGACGCGGGACCTCGACCCGACGACCACCCTGTTCGTCGTCGCGTCGAAGACCTTCACCACCCAGGAGACGCTGACCAACGCCAAGGAGGCCCGCCGCTGGCTGGTCGAGGGCCTCGGCGGCGACGACAAGGCGGTCGCCAAGCACTTCGTCGCCGTCTCGACCAACGCGGAGAAGGTGGCGGAGTTCGGCATCGACACCGCCAACATGTTCGGCTTCTGGGACTGGATCGGCGGCCGCTACTCCTTCACCTCGGCGATCGGCCTGTCGCTCATGGTGGCCATCGGGCCGGAGCAGTACCGGGAGCTGCTCGACGGGTTCGCCGCGATGGACGAGCACTTCCGCACCGCGCCGTACGAGGAGAACCTGCCGGCCCTGCTCGGGTTGATCTCGCTCTGGTACGTCGACTTCTTCGGGGCGCAGAGCCAGGCGGTGCTCCCCTACTCCCAGTACCTGGCCCGCTTCCCGGCCTACCTGCAGCAGCTGTGCATGGAGTCCAACGGCAAGTCGGTGACCCTCGACGGCTCCCCGGTCGACGTCCCCACCGGCGAGATCGTCTGGGGCGAGCCGGGCACCAACGGCCAGCACGCCTTCTACCAGCTGCTGCACCAGGGGACCGTCCTCGTGCCGGCGGACTTCCTCGCCTTCGCGCGGCCGAATCACGACCTCGACGGCATGCACGACCTCTTCCTGGCCAACTTCCTCGCCCAGCCGCGGGCCCTGGCCTTCGGCCGAACCGCCGAGGAGGTCGCCGCCGAGGGGACGGCGCCGGACGTCGTTCCGCACAAGGTCATGCCGGGCAACCGCCCGTCCAATGCGATCGTCGCGCCGAAGCTGACGCCGTCCGTACTCGGTCAGCTGGTCGCCGCCTACGAGCACCGGGTCTTCACCCAGGGCGTCGTGTGGGGCATCAACTCCTTCGACCAGTGGGGCGTCGAGCTGGGCAAGGTCATGGCCGCGCAGCTCGCGCCCAAGCTGCAGAGCGACGCGGCGCCGGAGTACGACTCCGACTCCTCGACCGACGCGCTGGTCCGGCTGCTGCGGGAAGGCCGCGGCCGGCCGGCCTGAGCTTGCCGTTTAACCTCCGTGCCCTGCTGAGTTACATCAGTGTGATCCGGACTCTGGCATGAGGGCGGCCACCGCGTGATCCTTCGGAGTTGCGAGCTTCGAGGAAACGGCGGTGGCCGT